>DATMGW010000534.1:0-22119 GCA_035555295.1 Caldimonas sp. | reverse complement strand
TCCGATCGACCTCGAGGTCCGCGAGCTGCGCCTGACGGCGGGCGGTGGAGCGACCGCGCGGAGCCTGTTCACCGGGCTCGGCTTTCACGTCCGCAGCGGCGAGCGCTGGGTCGTGATCGGACCGAACGGGTCGGGCAAGTCGTCCCTGCTCGCCGCGCTCGCCGGCGTCTTTCCGATCGGCGCCGGCTTGGTCCGCGTCGACGGCCTGCCTCTGCCGGAGTGGCGGCCGAGCGCGCTCGCCGACCGCCGGGCCTGGAGCCCGCAGTTCTGGTCCGACCCGTTTCCGGCGACTGTCACCGAGAGCGCCGCGTTGGCGCGGCAGCGCTCCTCGCCCTGGCGCGTGGCGGCGTCGGATCGTCTCGACGACGCCGAAGTCGACGTCGTGCTCGACCGCCTCGATTTGCGCCGCTTCGCCGACGCCGACGTGCGCAGCCTCTCCGGCGGGGAACGGCAGCGCGTCGCGATCGCGACGGCGCTGCTGCAAGGCGCGCCGCTCCTGCTCCTCGACGAGCCGGCGTCGCACCTCGACCCGGCCCACCAGCGCCTGCTCCTCGACGTGCTCGTCGCGCATTCGCGTGCCGGCGGTGCCGTCGTCGTCAGCCTGCACGACCTCAATCTCGCCTGGGACCTGGCGAGCCATTGCGTGCTCCTCGACGGGCGCGGCGGCGCGAGCGCGGGAACGCGCGAGCAGCTCATGGACGCCGATCGCCTCGCTGCGCTCTTCGGCGTAAGAATCGAAGCGATCGAGTTGCGTGGCAGCCGGCGCTTCGTCACCGGCGCGCGCGCGCCAAGCACAGATGCGTAGTCCGGGACCGGTCCGCGCCGCCGCGTTCGCGGTGCTCGTCGCGTTCGCGTGCACAGCGTCCGATGCCGCGCCGATCGTCGCCGTCGACGATGCCGGCCGGACGCTGACGCTGGCCCGGCCGGCGGCGCGGGTCGTGACGCTGGCGCCGAGCCTGACCGAGCTCGTCTTCGCCGCCGGCGGCGGCGGCGCCGTCGTCGCGACCGATTCGAGCAGCGACTACCCCGCTGCCGTTCGCTCGCTGCCGCGCGTCGGCGACGCGGCTCGCCTCGACGTCGAACGCATCGTCGCGCTCCAGCCCGACCTGGTCGTCGTCTGGCGCCACGGCAACACGACGCGCGAGATAGACCAGCTCGAGGCCATCGGGCTGCACGTGTTTCGCCTCGAGCCGCAGCGGCTCGACGAGGTGTCTCGCGCCATCGAGCGCCTCGGCGTCGTGCTCGGCCATGAGGCGACTGCGCGCAGCGCGGCTGAAGCGTTGCGCGCGGCCTTGGGCAGGCTGCGCGATCGCTATGCGAAGGCGGCGCCGGTTCGCGTCTTCTACCAGGTCTGGTCGAGCCCGCTCATGACGGTCAATCGCGGGCAGATCGTCAACGACGTCATCGAGCTGTGCGGCGGTCGCAACGTGTTCGCCTCGCTTGCTCCGCTGGTGCCGCAGGTGTCGACCGAGGCGGTATTGGCGGCCGGCCCCGAAGTCATCCTGACGTCCGACGAGCTCGGCGCCGGCGCCTTGCTGCGTCGCGATGCCGGCGCCGCCGCGCTCGCGGTCTGGCGCCGTCACGCGACGCTTGCCGCGGTCAAGGGAGGCTGGCTCTATACGTTGAACGGAGACGCGATCAGCCGGCAGGGGCCGCGCATCGTCGACGGCGCGACGGCGGTCTGCGCAGCGCTCGACGAGGTGCGGCGCGAGCGGGGACCCGCCTCGCCCGCTAGCGCATCGCCGCCCCGCTGAGGAACGCCGGCGCCGAGTCGCACCAGCGCGCCACGGTGCAGCGTTCGCACAACGGCCGTCGCGCCAGGCAGACGTAGCGGCCGTGCAGGATCAGCCAATGGTGCGCGTGCGGCAGGAATTCCTCGGGGACACGCTGCAGCAAGCGGGTCTCGACGTCGAGCGGCGTCTTTCCGACCGCCAGGCCGGTCCGGTTGGCGACGCGAAAGACATGCGTGTCGACGGCCAGCGTCGATTCGCCGAAAGCGACGTTGAGGATGACGTTGGCGGTCTTGCGGCCGACGCCGGGCAGCGCCTCGAGCGCCTCGCGCGTGCGCGGCACCCGGCCGCCGTGCTGCTCGACCAGGATCCGCGAGGTCGCGAGCAGGTTCTTCGCCTTGGTCCGGTACAGCCCGATCGACTTGATCGCGTCTTCGAGCGCGGGCAGGCCCAGGGCGAGCATCTTCTGCGGGGTCGGCGCGATCGCAAAGAGACGGCGCGTCGCCTTGTTGACGCCGCGGTCGGTCGCCTGCGCCGATAGCAGCACGGCGGCGAGCAGCTCGAACACGCTCGCGTACTCGAGCTCGCTTGCCGGATCGGGGTTGGCGGCCCGCAGCGTCGCGAAGAAGGGAACGATCGCCGCGTCGTCCATCGCTGCGCCGTCGCGGACCTTCAGCCCGCGACGCGGGCACCGCGGGCACGGGCGATCGCCGCGGCGACGGCGGTGTGCCTTGCCGCGGCGGCATCCGAGCTCGCCGAAGAGGCGCTGTCGCTGCTGCCCGAGGCCGCGACGCGCGAGCGATGGGCTTCATAGCGGCGCCGTGCGAGCTGCGCCTGCGCGTCGCTCCAGGCGCTCCAGCCGGTTCGCCCCGCGTTCGCTTCGACGAGCGAGATGCAGTCGACCGGGCAGGCCGGCAGGCACAACTCGCACCCGGTGCATAGCGCGTCGATCACGGTGTGCATGCGTTTGGCCGCGCCGACGATCGCGTCGGCCGGACAGGCCTTGAGGCACAAAGCGCAACCGATGCACGCCGCCTCGTCGATCCATGCGAGGACGCGCGGAGCTTCGACGCCGCAGCCGCTGTCGAGTGGCAACACGCTGCGCCCGGTGATCCGCGCCAGACGCTCGATTCCTTCGGCTCCGCCGGGCGGGCACCGGTTCACATCGGCCTGGCCAGCGGCCATCGCTTCGGCATAACCGCGGCAATCGGCATAGCCGCAACGCGTGCACTGCGTCTGCGGCAATGCGTCGTGGAGCGCGTCGGCGAGGGCGGCCACTTCGGCCATCGATGCGTTCAGGCTGCCACGCGCTTGCGCCGCGGCACCGCCCTTTTCTTCGGCGTCGCGGCGCTGTTGTCCGACATGCCGAGCAAGGGTGCTGCATGCCCATTCCTGCGTTTCGGCTGCGGACCTTGGTGCGCGGCGATGAAATCGCGCACCCGCGGATAGACCTTCTCGCGCCAGCGGCGCCCGGAGAAGATGCCGTAGTGGCCGGCGCCGATGGCGTCGTAGTGGAACTGCCGCTCGGCCGGAATGCCGGTGCACAGGGCGTGCGCGGCGCGCGTCTGCCCGGCGCCGGAGATGTCATCGAGCTCGCCTTCGATCGTCAGCAGCGACGTCGTCTTGATGTCCTGGGGCCGCACGAGCTGACCTTTGACCTTCCATGTCCCGTTGACGAGCGCGAAGTCCTGGAAGACGGTCTTGATCGTGTCGAGGTAGTACTCGGCAGGCATGTCGAGGACAGCGTTGTACTCGTCGTAGAAGTCGCGATGGAATTCGGACTTCTCGCCATCGCCGCGTATCAGGTCGCGGAAGTAGTCGTAGTGCGACCGCAGGTGGCGGTCCGGGTTCATCGCGATGAAGCCGGCGTGCTGCAGGAAGCCCGGATAGACGGCCCGGCCTGCTCCCGGGTAGTTGACCGGGACGCGGTAAATGACGTTGTTCTCGAACCAGGCATGGCTCTTGTTCATGGCCAGGTTGTTGACGGCGGTCGGGCTCTTTCGCGCGTCGATCGGGCCGCCCATCATCGTCATCGTGCGTGGCGTCGGCTCGCCGCCCGAAGCCAAGAGCGAAACCGCGGCGAGCACGGGAACCGTCGGCTGGCATACCGAGATCACGTTCACCTCCGGCCCGATAGCGCGAATGAACTCCTGCACGTACGCGACGTAGTCGTCGAGGTGGAAGGGGCCTTTTTCGGCGGGCACCATGCGGGCATCGGTCCAGTCGGTGATGTAGACCTTGTGCGCCTTCAGCAATTCCTTGATCGTGTCGCGCAGCAGCGTCGAATGGTGGCCCGACAACGGTGCGACGACAAGCACGGTGGGATGCGTCTTGATGCGCTGCAGCGTCGGCAGGTCGTCGGTGAAGCGCTTGAAGCGAAGCAGGCGGCAGAACGGCTTTTCGATCGTCACCTGCTCGTGCACCGCGACCTCGACTCCGTCGACGATGACCTGGCGGATGCCGAACTCGGGCTTTTCGTAGTCCTTGGCGAGCCGGTGCATGAGCTCGAGGCCGGCCGAGACGCGATGCGCCATCGGCGTGTGCGCAAAGAGCGACAGCGGGTGGTTGTAGAGCTTGGACGAAGCGCTGGCGAATTCCGAAAACGGGCTGAGAAGCGCACGCTGCGCTTCGTACCATTCGTAAAGCATCATGGTTGAGGTTCCTCGGTGACTTTGACCAGCGCGGCGACGACCGCGTCGAGATTCTTTTGGTTCAGCGCGGCGACACAGATCCGGCCGGAATCGATGCCGTAGATCCCGAACTCGCTGCGCAGCCGCTGCATCTGCGCTTTCGACAGGCCTGAATAGCTGAACATGCCGCGCTGCCGCGTGATGAACGCCGTCTCGATGCGTGCCCCGGCGGCCTCGAGCCGCCGCCGGAGCTCGAGACGCATCCGCTTGATGCGCTCGCGCATCGCGGCGAGCTCGCCTTCCCACATCGAGCGCAAGGCCGGCGTCCCGAGCACATGCGCGACGACCGCGGCGCCGTGCGTGGGCGGGTTCGAATAGTTGGTGCGGATGACGCGCTTGAGCTGGCTCAGCACGCGCGCCGCCTCGTCGGCCGAAGCGCAGACGACCGAGAGCGCGCCGACGCGCTCGCCGTACAGCGAGAAGCTCTTCGAGAAGCTCGTCGCGACGAGGAAATCGAGCCCGGCTGCCAGACACAGCTGGACGGCGAGTCCGTCTTCGGCGAGGCCCTCGCCGAAGCCCTGGTACGCCATGTCGAGGAACGGCACGAGACCGCGTTCGGCGAGGACGGCGACGACCTCTTGCCACTGCGCCGGCGTCAGGTCGCAGCCGGTCGGGTTGTGGCAGCAGGCATGCAGGGCGACGATCGTTCCCGGCGCGGCGGCGCGCAGCGCGCCGAGCATGGCCGCGGCGTCGACGTCGTGACGGGCCGCGTCGTAGTACGGGTACGTGGCGACCTCGAAGCCCGCTCCTTCGAAGAGGGCCCGGTGGTTCTCCCAGCTCGGATCGCTGATGAGTACCCGCGCCTTCGGGCTCATGTGGGCCAGCAAGTCGGCGCCGACCTTGAGGGCTCCGGTGCCGCCGACCGCCTGCACGGTGGCGATGCGGCCGGCACGGCGCGCTTCGCTGTCGGCGCCGAAGACGAGCGCCTGCGCCGCAGCATCATAGGCGGCGATGCCGTCGATCGGCAGATAGCCGCGCGCCTGCGGCGCTTCCATCATCATTTCTTCCGCCGCACGCACGCACCGAAGCAGCGGCAGCTTGCCGTTCTCGTCGTAGTAGACGCCGACGCCGAGGTTGACCTTGGCCGGGTTCGGATCGGCTGCGTATTGCTCGTTCAGACCCAGGATCGGGTCGCGTGGCGCCATCGTGACGGCGTCGAAGAGCGAGGGCATCGGTATCGGTCCTTGTGTGGCGCGGTGGCGCGGCAGAGCCTGGAAAACGGGCGCGGCGCACCCATCTGCAGGGGTGGCCGCACCTGCCGCGCCTTTGCTCTCGAAAGGGCTTTGCGTTACCGTGTACGGTTTCGCTCGCAGCGGCGAAGCATCTCATTTTATCTGCCATGCCGCCAACCGCCGATCTCGCCCTTGCCGACGCCCCCGCCGCGAGCGCCGAAGGTGAATTCGTCACGTTTGCCGATTCGCCGTTCCAGCTCTTTTGCCCCTATGCGCCGGCGGGCGATCAGCCGCAGGCGATCGAAGGGCTGGTCGAAGGCCTACGCGACGGCCTGAGCTTCCAGACGCTGCTCGGAGTGACCGGCTCGGGCAAGACCTTCACGATGGCCAACGTGATCGCCCGGATCGGCCGCCCGGCGATCGTGTTCGCCCCGAACAAGACGCTCGCGGCGCAGCTCTACAGCGAGTTCCGCGAGTTCTTCCCGAAGAACGCGGTCGAGTACTTCGTCAGCTACTACGACTACTACCAGCCCGAAGCGTACGTGCCGCAGCGCGATCTCTTCATCGAGAAGGATTCGGCGATCAACGAGCACATCGAGCAGATGCGGCTGTCGGCGACGAAGAGCGTGCTCGAGCGACGCGACGTGATCGTCGTCGCTTCGGTGAGCGCGATCTACGGCATCGGCGCGCCGGACGACTACACCGAGATGCGCATGATCATGCGCACCGGCGACAAGCTTGGCCAGCGCGACGCGATCGCCCACCTGATCCGCATGCAGTACGCGCGCAACGAAAACGACTTCACGCGCGGCACGTTTCGCGTCCGTGGCGACACTATCGACGTCTTTCCGGCCGAGCACAGCGAGCTCGCCGTTCGCCTCGAGCTCTTCGACGACGAGCTCGAGTCGCTGACGCTGTTCGATCCGCTCACCGGCCGCATCCGGCAGAAGATCCCGCGCTTCGTCATCTACCCGGCGAGCCACTACGCGACGCCGCGCGGCCGCGTCGTCGCTGCGATCGAGACGATCAAGGAGGAGCTGCGCGGCCGGCTCGACGAGCTCGTCGGCCAGGGCAAGCTGGTCGAGGCGCAGCGGCTCGAGCAGCGCACGCGCTTCGATCTCGAGATGCTGCAGGAGATCGGCCACTGCAAGGGGATCGAGAACTACACGCGCCACCTCTCCGGGGCGGCGCCGGGACAGCCGCCGGCGACGATGGTCGACTACCTGGCGAAAGACGCGCTGATGTTTCTCGACGAGAGCCACGTCATGATCGGGCAGCTCGGCGGCATGTACAACGGCGACCGGGCGCGCAAGCAGACGCTCGTCGACTACGGCTTTCGCCTGCCTTCGGCGCTCGACAACCGACCGCTCAAGTTCGAGGAGTTCGAGGCGAAGATGCGCCAGGTCGTCTTCGTCTCGGCGACGCCGGCCGAGTACGAGCGTACCCACGCCGGCCAGGTCGTCGAGCAGCTGGTGCGGCCGACCGGCCTGATCGACCCGGTCGTCGAGGTTCGGCCGGCGACGCATCAGGTCGATGACGTGCTGCAGGAAATCCGCGAGCGGGTCGAGGTCGACGAGCGCGTCCTCATCACGACCCTGACCAAGCGGATGGCCGAGCAGCTGACCGACTACCTCTCGGACAACGGCGTCAAGGTGCGCTATCTGCACAGCGACATCGAAACCGTCGAGCGGGTCGAGATCCTGCGCGACCTTCGCCTCGGCGCCTTCGACGTGCTGGTCGGCATCAACCTGCTGCGCGAAGGGCTCGACATCCCGGAGGTCTCCCTGGTCGCCATCCTCGACGCCGACAAGGAGGGCTTCCTGCGCTCCGAGCGCAGCCTGATCCAGACGATCGGCCGGGCCGCGCGCAACCTGAACGGCAAGGCGATCCTCTACGCCGACCAGCTCACCGATTCGATGAAGCAGGCGATCGGCGAGACCGACCGACGCCGTGCCAGGCAGGTCGCGCACAACTTGGCCGAGGGCATCACGCCGGTCAGCATCGTCAAGCGCGTCAAGGACATGATCGACGGCGTCTACAGCGAAAAGAGCGCCCGCGACGATCGCAAGGCGGCGCTGGAAGCCGCAGCCACCGAGTCGATGAGCGAAAAGGACCTCGGCAAGCGGATCAAGCTGCTCGAAAAGCAGATGCTCGAGCACGCCAGGAACCTCGAGTTCGAAAAGGCGGCCCGCGTCCGCGACCAGCTGGCGGCACTGCGCGAGCAGGCCTTCGGCGCGCCCGGCGTCGACAACATCGCCGCCCTGCCGGCGCCGCCCCCTTGAAGCGGAACTAATCGGCTCAATCTCGACCGAATTGGTCAACTTCCCTTATACTTGAGCAATTCGCTCGGGTAAGGAAACAGGCGAGTCGCCGGCTTGGCTTTTGCCAATGGTCGGTTACCGCCAGAAGCCGCCATTCCGATACCGAACGAGGAGCCATTCATGCGTCTGACTACCAAGGGCCGTTTCGCCGTGACCGCGATGATCGACCTCGCCTTGCGTGAGCATTCCGGGCCGGTTGCCCTGGCCGCGATCAGCGCCCGGCAGCAGATCTCGCTGTCATACCTGGAGCAGCTGTTCGGCAAGCTGCGTCGCCACGAGCTGGTCGAAAGCACGCGCGGCCCCGGCGGCGGGTATTCGCTCGGCCGCAAGTCCGAGGAGATCACCGTGGCCGACATCATCGTTGCCGTCGACGAGCCGATCGATGCCACCGGTTGCGCCGGCAAGGAGAACTGCATGGGAGACGACGCCGGCCGCTGCATGACGCACGACCTGTGGGCCAGCCTCAACTCCAAGATGATCGAGTTCCTCGACTCGGTATCGCTGAAGAAGCTCGTCGACGAGCAGCTCGCCAAGGGCATCTCGATCGAGGAGCACCCGGTCAAGCGCGCCATCTCGACCCAGCCGGTCGTCAAGCCGATCAAAATCACGGCGCCGAACTCGGTATTCGCTCTGGGAGCGGCGTTCTCGAAATAGCCGGCTTTCTCGCCATGGACATGACCCCGCATTTTCCGATCTACATGGACTACGGCGCGACGACGCCGGTCGATCAGCGCGTCGTCGACGCGATGATCCCGTGGCTGCGCGAGCACTTCGGCAATCCCGCCTCGCGCAGCCATGCCTGGGGCTGGGAAGCGGAAGCCGCGGTAGAGAAGGCTCGCGAGGAAGTCGCCGCGCTGGTCGGAGCCGACCCGCGCGAGATCATCTGGACCTCGGGCGCAACCGAGTCCGACAACCTGGCGCTGAAGGGCGCGGCGCAGTTCTACAAGACGCGCGGCAAGCACCTGGTCACCGTCAAGACCGAGCACAAGGCCGTACTCGACACGATGCGCGAGCTCGAGCGGCAAGGCTTCGAGGTGACCTACCTCGACGTCGAGGAAGACGGCTTGGTCGACCTCGACAAGCTGAAGGCGGCGCTGCGGCCCGACACGATCCTCGTCTCCGTGATGTACGTGAACAACGAGATCGGCGTCGTCCAGGACATCGCGGCGATCGGCGCGATGTGCCGCGAGCGCAGCATCATCTTTCACGTCGATGCGGCGCAGGCGACGGGCAAGGTCGTGATCGACCTGGCGAAGCTGCCGGTCGACCTGATGAGCCTGGCCTCGCACAAGACTTACGGTCCCAAGGGTATCGGTGCGCTCTACGTGCGGCGCAAGCCCCGCGTTCGGATCGAAGCGCAGATGCACGGCGGCGGCCACGAGCGCGGCATGCGTTCGGGCACCTTGCCGACGCACCAGATCGTCGGGATGGGCGAAGCGTTTCGCCTTGCCCGCCTGGAGATGGGCAGCGAGAGCGAGCGCATTCGCATGCTGCACCGAAAGCTCGTCGACGGGCTCTCGGGCATCGAGCAGACCTTTCTCAACGGCCATCCCGAGCAGCGCGTTCCGCACAATGTCAACATGTCGTTCAACTTCGTCGAAGGGGAATCGCTCATCATGGGAGTGAAGGGCATCGCGGTGTCGTCGGGGTCAGCCTGCACTTCGGCGAGCCTCGAGCCGAGCTACGTGCTGCGCGCCCTCGGCCGCAGCGACGAGTTGGCGCATTCGAGCCTGCGCATGACAATCGGCCGTTTCACGACCGAGGAAGAAATCGATTACGTCGTCACGACCTTGAGGACCCAAGTCGCCAAGCTGCGCGATCTGTCGCCGCTATGGGACATGTACAAGGAAGGCGTCGACATCAGTTCGATCCAGTGGGCCGCCCACTGAACCGGACGCTGGAATCATTGGAGAAGCAAAATGGCATACAGCGCAAAAGTCGTCGAGCATTACGAGAATCCGCGCAACGTCGGTTCCTTCGACAAGGGCGACGAGACGGTCGGCACGGGCATGGTCGGTGCACCGGCCTGCGGCGACGTGATGAAGCTGCAGATCAAGGTCAACCCGGAAACGGGTCTCATCGAAGATGCGAAGTTCAAGACCTACGGCTGCGGATCGGCGATCGCCTCGAGCTCGCTCGTCACCGAATGGGTCAAGGGCAAGTCGCTCGACGAAGCCCTGACGATCAAGAACACGCACATCGCCCAGGAGCTGGCGCTGCCCCCGGTGAAGATCCACTGTTCGATCCTGGCCGAGGACGCGATCAAGGCGGCGGTCAGCGACTACAAGGCCAAGAGTGCCGTAGTGCGCGCTCGCGATACGTCGGTGGCGACGAGCTGACATGGCAGTGACCCTCACCGAGGCGGCTGCCCGCCACGTCACCCGCTACCTCGGCAAACGAGGCAAGGGTGTCGGCGTGCGCCTGGGCGTGAAGACGACGGGGTGCTCCGGACTGGCCTACAAGCTCGAATACGCCGACGCCTTCGCGCCCGAAGACATGGTCTTCGAGGACCATGGCGTGAAGGTCATCGTCGACCCGAAGAGCCTGCCTTACATTGACGGCACGGAGCTCGATTTCGTCCGCGAAGGTTTGAACCAGGGCTTCAGGTTCCACAACCCGCGCGAGAAGGATCGCTGCGGTTGCGGTGAGTCGTTCCGGGTCTAGGGCGAGGCACCGACGCTTCCGCGAATCGACGCTCTGGTCGATCGAGCCTTCGAACGGATTGACGCTTCGCTGAACTCAGCGGGCCCGCTTGGCGGGCCTTTCTCTTTTTTGACATGCTCCTCGACCGCGACGACTTCACCCTGTTCGGATTGCCGCCTCGCTTCGAGCTGGACGAGGCCGATCTCGCCTCGCGGCGCCGTACCTTGCAGGCTGAAGTGCATCCGGATCGCTTCGCCGCCGAGGGCGCTGCGGCACAGCGTGCGGCGATGCAATGGGCGGTCCGGGTCAACGAGGCGTACCGGCGCTTGCAGGACCCCTTGAAGCGTGCCGCCTACCTGTGCGAGCTCCACGGCGCCCCGATCGGCGCCGAGGACAACACCGCCATGCCGCCGGAGTTCCTGATTCAGCAGATGGCCTGGCGCGAGGCGCTGGACGATGCGCAGACGTGCGCGCAGGTCGAGGCCATCGGGCACAGGATCGACGTGCACCGGAGCGAGGCCTACGCGGAGCTGGCGCGATCGCTCGACGAATCGGCGGACTTCGCGCAGGCTGCGCGGCAGGTGAGGGCGCTGATGTTCGTCGAGCGGTTCGCCGATGACATCGAGCAGCGCCTCGAGTCGTTGGAAGGCTGACCGATGGCCCTGCTGCAGATCTCCGAACCCGGCGAGTCGCCTGACCCGCATCGTCGGCGCCATGTCGTCGGGATCGATCTCGGCACGACGCATTCCCTGGTCGCCACGGTGCGCAACGGCGTCGCCGAATGCCTCCCCGACGCCGCGGGCCGGGTCATCCTGCCTTCGGCCGTTCGCTATCGCGCCGACGGCGGGACCGAGATCGGCCAGGGCGCGCTCGATCAGTCGGTCGCCGACCCGCACAACACAATCGTTTCCGTCAAGCGCTTGATGGGGCGCGGCCAGAGCGATGTCGGTGCCGGGCTGCCCTACGACTTCGTCGACGCGCCCGGCATGGTCCGCCTGAACACGGCGGCGGGCGTCAAGTCGCCGGTCGAGATCTCCGCCGAAATACTCGCCACCCTGCGCCAGCGAGCGGAAGACACCTTCGACGCGGAGCTGTTCGGCGCCGTCGTCACGGTGCCCGCCTACTTCGACGATGCCCAGCGTCAGGCGACCAAGGACGCCGCCGAGCTGGCCGGCCTGCATGTCCTGCGTCTCATCAGCGAGCCGACGGCTGCCGCCATCGCCTACGGCCTCGACAACGCTTCCGAAGGTCTCTACGCGGTCTACGACCTGGGTGGGGGCACCTTCGACATCTCGCTCCTCAGGATGACCAAGGGCGTGTTCGAAGTCGTGGCCACTGGGGGCGACTCGGCCCTCGGCGGCGACGACATCGATGCCGCCTTCGCCGCCTGGGCGCTCGACAAGGGCGGCGGCGTCGCGAACGGGCCGCACGACCTTCGGGCGGCGATCGTCGCCGCGCGCGCCACCAAGGAAGCCTTGTCGACCCAAGCCGGGGCGACGTTCTGGTGCACGCTGGGCGGCGCGTCGTTCGCACTGAAGGTCGAGCGCGCCGACCTCGAGGCCGTCACCCGGCCCTTCGTCGAGCGCACGCTCGTTGCCGCCCGCCAGGTGCTGCGCGATGCCAAGGTCAAGGCATCGGCGGTCGACGGCGTCGTCATGGTCGGCGGCTCGACTCGAATGCCGCTCGTGCAGCAGTCTGTCGGCGAGCTCTTCGGGCGGGCGCCGCTGGTCGACCTCGATCCCGACCAGGTCGTCGCCCTCGGTGCGGCGATCCAGGCCGAAGCGCTCGCCGGCAACCCGTTTGCCGCCAGTGTGCTCCTGCTCGACGTCATCCCGCTGTCACTCGGCCTCGAGACCATGGGCGGCCTGGTCGAGCGCATCATCCCTCGCAACAGCCCGATCCCGACGGCCCGCGCCCAGCAGTTCACGACCTACCAGGATGGGCAGACGGCCATGGTCATCCATGTCGTCCAGGGCGAGCGCGAGTTGGTCGCGGATTGCCGCTCGCTCGCCCGCTTCGAGCTGCGCGGGATCCCGCCGAAGGTGGCCGGCGCGGCCCGGATCCGGGTCACGTTCACGGTCGACGCCGACGGGCTGCTCGGCGTCAGCGCGCGCGAAGAGTCGACCGGCGTCGAGGCGACGGTGTCCGTCAAGCCTAGCTACGGGCTGTCGGACGAGGAAATCGCCCGCATGCTGGGCGAGAGCTTCCAGGCCGCCGAATCCGACATGGTGGCGCGCAGCTTGCGCGAAGGGCAGGTCGACGCCGATCGCCTGCTGGCCGCGACGGCAACGGCGCTGGCGGCCGACGGCGATCTGCTCTCTGGCGACGAACGTGCCGCGATCGATGCCCTGTCTGCCGATCTCGCCGGCGCCCGTGCCGGTGCAGACCGCCATGCCATCGATGCTGCGCTGAAGGCGCTCGGCGCCGGCACCGAAGCCTTCGCCGCGCAGCGAATGAACCGCGGCATCCGGCGCGCCCTTGCGGGCCGCCGGGTCGAGGAAATCTGACCGTGCCGATCATCAAGGTTCTGCCGCATCCCGAGTACTGTCCGACGGGGACGGAGATCGAAGCGTCGCCGGGTGAATCGATTTGCGAGGCGCTGCTCGAGAACGGCGTCGCGATCGAGCATGCCTGCGAGATGAGCTGCGCGTGCACGACCTGCCATGTCGTCGTCCGCGAGGGCTTCGCTTCGCTCGGCGATCTCGACGAAAGCGAGGAGGATCTACTCGATCGCGCCTGGGGTCTGGAGCCGACATCGCGCCTCTCGTGCCAGGCGATCCTGGCCCGCGACGACGTGACGATCGAGATTCCGAAGTATTCGATCAACCACGCGAAGGAAAAGCACTGAGCTGCGCTCGCCCCTCGCAGAGGAGCGTCGTGGGCCTAGCGCTCGTCGTGAGTGATGATCGCCGTGCGACGCAACCAGCCGAGCCGGCCGATCGAGTCGAGGAAGGAATCCGGTGCGGTGGCGTCTCGCTCGTCGAGGACGCCGCGCAGTTCGAGCAATTCGAGAAGACCCTTCAGCTCGCCTTTCTTGAGGCCGCTCAGCTCGGCGAGCTGCGCCAACGACAAATAACGCAGCGACATGTCGCTCAGGACCCGGCGATGCGCCGTTCGCTGGTATTCGGCGGGCAGCTCCGGCCACCCGAGGAGGCGATACTCTTTCATTGGCTGGTCTTCCACGGCTTGCGGGGATGCACACCGCGGCAGGGAGGTCGAGAGTACTCGGGCGACTAAGTGCCGGGAAGGGAAGAATCGAAAGTCTTCGTGATATTTACGACAGTTGGCGCGATGGTCCGACGGACGTTTCGAGCCGCGGACCGGCGTTGGAACATCCGGATACACGAGCGCCCGTCGTAGTCGATTCGTTCGATGGTAGTTGCAAGGTCGCGCGGGGGATGCGCCGGGAACTCGAGCGGGTTCCTTGCGGGTGGGTCGAGATTCGTGCACTGTTCACCACAATATCGACCAATCGGTGACTCCGGCATGGGCGCCATTCTCCTTTCGTCGCCCATTGGCGGCACACTCTTGCGCCTTGCATGGCGAAATGTTTGGGGATAGTCATGGGCACCGTAACCTCTTCGCGCTTCGGCTCCTTGGGCGAACCTACGCCACTGCATCTGCCCATGCCCGGGCTCTATGTGGATCTCGATGCGAGATCCGCGTCGGTCGCGATGACCGATGAGTTTCTCGAAGCCCCGCCGGCAACTCGCGTCGCGGTACTCCAGCAATGGGCCCGCGCCTTCAACACGCTGAGGGATTCAGCCATCGTCGAGATGTTTCGCGATTTCGCCGCGCCGTTGTGCAGCCTGACGATCGTCGAGCAGATTGACCGTTTTCGCCACCATTGCAGCAGCGAGGGCGTCAGTTGCCCAACCGACTTCGCGGTGCTGCTTCAGAGGTTTTGAAGGGTCGCGGTGAGCGATAGCCTTCCGGATCCGATCGGCGTCGGGCTCGACGCCAACACGCTAGACGCCGACACAAAGGAAAAGGTCGCGAACGAACAGTTGCGCATGGTTTGGTCCCATGCTGCTGTCGGTACTCTCGTGGCCACTGCGTTCGCCATTTTGATGGCGATCCATTTCAGAGGCGTCATTTCCGAGCGGCTCGTCGATTTTTGGATCGCGATGAAGGTTCTCGTCGCTGCTCCGCGCGTTGTTCAAGCGCAAGTATTCCGGCGTCGGGGTTTTCCCGGCGGAGACGCTTGGAGGATGGGGACGTACTGGCTCCTCGCGTTGGATGGCGCTGTTTGGGGCGCGGCCGGCTTTTGGTTGATGGATTTCGACGTCGCAACCGCTTCTCTGGCGATCGCTAGCCTCGGTTGTGTCGCCTGCGTCGCGACCTTTGGCCTTCAGGTGAGCAGAGTCGCAACGGCGGCCTACGTCGTTCCGATCATTGCACCGATGGTCGTAGGCATGCTGATGCGAGCTGACCAGTTGGGAATCTACTACGCGGTGGGACTCAGCCTGCTGCTCACCCAGGTTCTGATTTCTGCGAATCGTTCAGACGCGAAGCTCTCAGAGGTCTTCCAGCTCCGCATCCATGCCGCCCGAATTTCGGCTGAGCGGGCACAGGCTTTGGAATTGGTGCAGCGCCAATCCGCGGTGAAGACGCAGTTTCTGGGCACAGTCAGCCATGAACTTCGTACGCCCATCCATGGAATGCTTGGCGTTGCGCGTCTGGTTCACGTCGAAACCGCCGATCCGCTAGTCAAGAAGCGGATGGAACTTATCGAGGCCTCGGGAACGCACCTCCTCGGCCTGGTGACTGACTTGATCGATGTCTCCCGGATCGATTCGGGCCAGATGCGCATTCAACGCATCGCCTACGATCTTTGGAGCGAAGTCGAACGAGTGGCGGACATCTACTCGGTCCGGGCAGCCGAGAAAGGGCTGGCCTTCACTCTCGACAGCCAGCTCAAGGGACCAACCTGGGTGATCGGCGACCCGGTTCGAACGCGCCAAGTCTTGCACAACCTATTGGGCAACGCCATCAAATTTACGAACGAGGGTTGGGTGCAACTGATGGTTGGACCTGGCGCTCATCCGGGCCAGGTCCATTTCAAGGTCAGAGATACCGGTGTCGGCATCAGTGAGGAGGATCAGAAGGTCGTATTCGACGCCTTCCACCAGGTTGGATCGCGGGTCGACGGCAGACGCCAGGGTACCGGACTCGGGCTGACCATCGCCCATGAGATCGCTCACTTGCTTGGAGGCAGCATAACCCTTAGAAGCAAGCCGGGCTTCGGCTCGATCTTTGACTTCATGGTCCAGTTTGAGCTTGCGAGTGCGCCGTCTCACGCCGATTCGAGGAGCCAGATGGCCAGCGACGGGGTTGAGGTATGCGCACGGATTCTGCTCGTCGAGGACAACGACGTGAATTTCCTAATCGCCAGCTCGATGCTTGCGAACCAAGGGCATCAGGTGGAACGTGCCAGTGACGGCGCTGAGGCCGTGCGCAGGGGTCTACGGGAGATCGATCGGCCTGATCTCATATTGATGGATTGCATGATGCCTACGATGGATGGCTTCGAGGCCACGCGCTCGATCCGAATTCAGGAGACGGCCATGGGCCTAGCAAGAGTGCCGATCATCGCGCTCTCCGCGATCATCGACGAAGACATGGGGCGCAACGCCATCAACGCTGGTATGGATGACACACTGGGCAAGCCGTTCTCCAACGAAGACCTGCGCAGGGTCATTCGCCCTTGGCTTGCCCTTCGCGAAAGCGAGCGGCAGGGGGCGCTCGAGGGGCTCTCGCGTTCCGGAGGACTAGTTGACCAAGGCGGACCGCCCCGAAGCTGATCGAAGGGGCGCCTCGTTCTCCCTGTCGCGAGCTGAGGCCGCAACCAGCCACGCCGGAGTGTTTGCGGTCCAATTGGAAGATTCGCGACGCGGAAGCGCCGGTTGCGTCGAAAACAATTGAATATCCGGGTGTGCGATGTCGAAGAAGAATTCATACAGCGCATGGTGCTGCGCGCGCCAAGTCCTCTCGACAGCTGTCACGTTCAATCGCAACACCTGATGCTCCAGCCTTCCGGCATGAAGGAGCGGCACTCGTCGGTCATCGTCGAAGAGGTCGGTGAAGCCTAAGCGTCGATACTGCCGCACGAGGGCTTCGTTGCGGGCACCGATCACCATCCACCGTATCTGGGTGGCTACGCAGAACAGGTAGCTTGCCTTCATCAGGCTGAGCTTGACGAGCGGGTCCGCACCGGGCACGGCGGATAGCCGCGTGATTTCAGCGCGAGTGTCGGCCCTCATCTCGTCTGGAACCGTGACGCTATGCTCGATCAACAACAGGCCCCCAGCATTGGTCTGGAATCGCGCCGTGCCGACCGCGCTCCCGCTTGCCTTGTCGACGCACAGCACCGAAACCGTGTTTTCGTCGGCGTCGAGCAGATCCGGCTCCAGCAGCGTCTGATGCAGATGGGGTAGGTGGTGCCCGTACGACATGGCGCGGACTCGGCACGCCGCCTGAAGATCCTGGCGAGTCCGGGCGATACGTACGCTGAAGCTGAGAGATTGCTTGTGCATGTTCTATGACCCAGGCCGACTTCCGCAGTGGTTGCGTAATAGGCGAACAATATCCTTTTTTTCGCGTGTCGAAGAGATTGGAACTCGCAAGTGGCGTCGCCGCGACGCTCTCATTCGACTTACCTCGAAGCCCTTCGCGTCAGGTCCGCAGGAATCCTCCTTCGAATTGAATACCTCGGGGGTTGCATACTCCCTCGATGCGCATCCTCGCCATCGAAACCTCCTGCGACGAGTCGGGCGTCGCGATCGTCGAGGCGAGCGATGACGGGGTGCCGCGCCTCGTCGCGCAGGCCCTGCACAGCCAGGTCGAGATGCATGCGGCGTACGGGGGAGTCGTTCCCGAGCTGGCGTCGCGCGATCACATCCGTCGCGTGCTGCCGCTGGTCCGCGCCGTCCTGGGAGAGGCCGGCGCGTCGCCGGCCTCTCTCGACGCGATCGCGTACACGCGCGGGCCCGGGCTCGCCGGCGCCCTGCTCGTGGGCGCGGGGTTCGCCTGCTCGCTGGCGGCGGCGCTGGGCAAGCCGGCCCTGGGGGTCCATCACCTCGAGGGACACCTGCTCTCGCCGTTCCTCTCCGCCGATCCGCCGCGATTTCCCTTCGTTGCCCTGCTCGTTTCCGGCGGCCATACGCAGCTGCTCGAGGTGGCCGACGTCGGGCGCTACGCCTTGCTGGGCGACACGATCGACGACGCCGCCGGCGAGGCGTTCGACAAGTCGGCCAAGCTGCTTGGCCTCGGCTACCCCGGCGGCCCGGCCCTGGCGCGGCTCGCAGAATTCGGCGATGCGGGCGCCTGTTCCTTGCCGCGACCGCTGTTGAAGCGCGACTCGCTCGACTTTTCCTTCGCCGGCCTGAAGACCGCTGTGCGGACCCATGCCTTGCGCCTCGAGGGAAGCAGCTGCGAGCAGCCGCGCGCCGACCTGGCTGCTTCGACCCAGGAAGCGATCGTCGACGTGCTGGTGCGAAAGTCGATGGCGGCGCTGCAGCGTAGCGGGCTCGACCGGCTCGTCGTTGCCGGCGGTGTCGGCGCGAACGCCTTGCTGCGCTCCCGGCTCGACGCCGAATGCAGAAAGCGCCAGGCCCGGGTTCACTACCCGGAGCTGGCGCTGTGCACCGACAACGGGGCAATGATCGCGCTGGCGGCGGCGATGCGGTGGCAACGCGGCATCGCCGACGCATCGCCGGGCTACGCCTTCGACGTGCTCCCGCGCTGGCCGCTCACCGCGACCCGTCGCAGCGAAACCGCCCCCGCCTGAGCCGGGCGCGAGCGCCGCTCAGGCGATGCTCAGCTGCGTTGCCCCGGCCGGCATCTTCTTGGCCAGAGTGAGCGTCAGGACGCCGTTTTCGAACTTCGCCTGCGACGCCGCCTGGTCGACCTCGGTCGGCAGGACGATCGTGCGCGAGTACGCCAGGGCCGAGCGCTCGCGGTAGAGGACTCGCTCGGCCGGCTTCGCGTCGGCGGCGACTTGCGCTTCGCCTTCCGGGCGGGCGGTCTTCTCGCTCGTCCGGACATTGGCCAGCGTGACGCGGCGGCCTTCGATCGAGACCTTGAGCTGCTCGCGGGTTGCGCCGGGAACTTCGAGGACGACGCTGTACGCGCCGTCGCTTTCCGACACGTCCATCGACGGCGTGCGGGTTTCGGCGCCCGATCGGCTCCCGCCGAAGAAGCGGTCGAAGGATTCGTCGAACAGACGGTCGAGCGCGCTGCCGAAGGCAACTCGCGGGGCCAGCGCCGAAGCGCGGGCCAGGGGCACAACGAACATGGTGAACTCCTACAATCGTTCGGTCGCGGCACCTCGCTGCGACCCTGCCGCCGAAGTGAGTGCGGCATTTTTGTTTTCAAGAGGCCCGGTCGCCATGAGGCAGGTCATCGAGGCACTTCCGACATCGAAGATCCGCGAGGTCGCCGACGCGGCGCTCGGCCGCGACGATGTGCTGGCGTTCTGGTTCGGAGAGAGCGACGAAGTCACGCCCGGGTTCATCCGCGAGGCTGCCATGCGGTCGCTGGCCGAAGGCGAGACGTTCTACTCGCACAACCTCGGTCTGCCGGAGCTGCGCGAAGCGCTGGCGCGCTACACGAGCTCGCTCCATCCGGCGGTCGGCGCGGATCGCTTCGCCGTCACGTCCTCGGGCGTCAACGCGCTGATGCTGGCGATGCAGATGCTCGCCGGCGCGGGCGATGAAGTCGTCGCCGTCGTCCCGGTCTGGCCGAACATCGCGGCGCAGCCGGCGATCCTCGGTGCTCGCGTCGTGCGTTTTTCGCTTCGAGTCGAGGCTGGCGCGTGGCGGCTCGATCTCGAAGCCTTGCGCCGCACCGTCACGGCGCGGACGCGCGTTCTCCTCGTCAACTCGCCGAACAACCCGAGCGGCTGGACCTTCAGCCGGGAGGAGCAGCGGGCCGTTCTGGCCCATTGCCGCAGCACCGGCACCTGGATCGTCGCCGACGAGGTGTACGAACGAATCTTCTTCGGTACGTCGGCGCCCGGCTCTGACCGCGTCGAAGCCGAGCTCAGCCCCGCCGCGCCCAGCTTTCTCGACATCGCGGACGCCGACGACCGGCTGATCGTCGTGCACAGCTTCTCGAAGAGTTTCCTTATGACCGGTTGGCGTCTCGGCTGGCTCGTTCATCCGCCCGGGTTGGCGGCGGCGTTCGCCAAGCTCATCGAGTTCAACACGTCTTGCGCGCCGGTCTTCGTGCAGCGCGCCGGGCTCGCCGCGCTCGCCCAGGCAGAAACTTTCGTTCCCGGCCTCGTCGAGCGCCTGCGTGTCTGCCGCGACACCCTGCTGCCGCGCCTGGCGGCGATTCCCGGGGTCTCGGTGGCGGTTCCCCCCGGCGGCCTGTATGCGTTCTTCAGTGTCGAAGGCGAGCGGGACTCGCTCGTCTTGGCCAAACGCCTGGTCTCCGAGGCGGGCCTAGGCCTCGCTCCCGGTGCCGCGTTCGGCGCCGAGAGTGAGGGCTGGTTGCGCTGGTGCTTCGCATCGCGCGACCCGGCGCGCCTCAACGAAGGGGCGGAGCGGCTGCGCCGCTTCCTGCGGCTATAATCTTCTGCTCTGCTGCCCTGCAGCGAGCCCTCCACGGCGCCGGTCGGTTTCACCGGCGATCGCGAGTTCAAGCCCGAAACCGTGGCACGGCCCTCCAGGCCGGCGCTCGGTTTCACTTCAGGAAACGAGATGCCAGCCACGAACGAACACAAAGCCGAGATCGTCAAGGCGCACGCCCGCGGCGCCGCCGATACCGGTTCCACCGAAGTGCAGGTTGCCCTGTTGACGGACAGGATCAACGAGCTCACACCGCACTTCAAGACCCATCTGAAAGACCACCACGGCCGGCGCGGCCTGTTGAAGATGGTCAACCGGCGCAAGAGCCTGCTTGCCTACCTGAAGGACAAGGACGCCGACCGCTATACCGCGCTGATTCACAAACTCGGCCTGCGCAAGTAGGGCGGAAGACGAAGCCGAGAGCCTGACTGGAACCAGACCGGCAGGCTTTTCGGCATTTGGAGCGAGCGACCCACTGGCGAGGCTGTGTCATTCCACCGATGCTCCCGTGCGTGAAACGCATGAAGAGCACCCTTGGAATGGCACCCGCCGGTTGAAGCTCAACGCTCCGGGTGCCGGCGCCGCCCCGAAGGCGCCCGGAACAACGAAAGACGTCGCCATGAGCATGTTCAACAAGATCAGCAAGACCTTTCAATGGGGTCAGCACAGCGTCACCCTCGAGACCGGCGAAATCGCGCGCCAGTCGGGCGGTGCCGTCGTCGTCACGATCGAAGACACGGTCGTTCTCGCCACCGTCGTTGCCAGGAAGGACGCCAAGCCTGGGCAGGATTTCTTCCCCCTGACCGTCGACTACATCGAGAAGACCTACGCCGCCGGCAAGATCCCGGGCAGCTTCTTCAAGCGCGAAGGCCGGCCGAGCGAGCTCGAGACGCTGACCTCGCGGTTGATCGACCGGCCGTTGCGACCACTCTTTCCCGAGGGCTTCTACAACGAAGTCCAGGTCGTCATCCACGTCCTCTCGCTGAACCCCGAGATCGCTGCCGACATCCCGTCGCTGATCGGCGCCAGCGCCGCGCTGGCGATCTCGGGGATTCCGTTCAACGGCCCGATCGGCGCCGCGCGCGTCGGCTACATCGACGGTCGCTACGTGCTCAATCCGACCAAGACGCAGATGGCCGAGACGCAGATGGATCTCATCGTCGCCGGCACCGAAGCCGCCGTGCTGATGGTCGAATCGGAAGCGAAGCAGCTGAGCGAGGAGGTGATGCTCGGCGGCGTCGTCTTCGGCCACGAGCAGGGCA
The DNA here is from genome assembly GCA_035555295.1 of Caldimonas sp. Taxonomy (GTDB): domain Bacteria; phylum Pseudomonadota; class Gammaproteobacteria; order Burkholderiales; family Burkholderiaceae_C; genus Schlegelella_A. The sequence goes on along the minus strand of DATMGW010000534.1, from coordinate 729 downwards.
ACATCGCCATTGTCGCGATCAACGAGCTGGTGCGCGACGCCGGCAAGCCCGCCTGGGACTGGCAGCCGCCGGCCAAGGACGAGCCGTTCATCGCCCAGGTCTCGGCGCACGCCGAGGCGTCCTTGCGCGCGGCCTACCAGATCCGCTCCAAGCAGGCGCGCACGCAGGCGACCCGCGATGCCTACGCCTCGGCCAAGGCCGCGCTCACGGCAGCGGGAACTGAGTTCGATCCGGTCAAGGTCGACAACCTGCTGTTCGACATCGAAGCGAAGATCGTCCGCAGCCAGATCCTTTCCGGCGAGCCGCGCATCGACGGGCGCGATACGCGCACGGTGCGGCCGATCGAGATCCGCACGGGCCTGTTGCCGCGGGTCCACGGCTCGGCGCTCTTCACGCGCGGCGAGACGCAGGCGCTCGTTGCCGCGACGCTGGGAACCGAACGCGACTCGCAACGCATCGACGCGCTGGCCGGCGAATTCAGCGAATACTTCATGCTCCACTACAACATGCCGCCGTTCGCGACCGGCGAAACCGGCCGCGTCGGCTCGCCGAAGCGGCGCGAGATCGGGCACGGGCGACTGGCCAAGCGCGCGCTCGTCGCCGTGCTACCGGACCGGGGCGACTTCCCGTACTCGATGCGGATCGTCTCCGAGATCACCGAGTCGAACGGCTCGTCGTCGATGGCCTCCGTCTGCGGCGGCTGCCTGGCGCTGATGGATGCCGGCGTGC
>DATMGW010000533.1:0-2358 GCA_035555295.1 Caldimonas sp. | reverse complement strand
GGCGACGCAGGCGCCAGCCGCCGGCGCCGACGAGCTCGTCGCCCGCGGCCAGGCCGGCACGCTCGCCCGCGCCGCCGCGCAGCACGTGCGTGATCTTCACGCCGGTCAGCGCGCTCTCGCTGGCGCGCACGCCCAGGCGCTGCGCGACCGTCGCCGGCTGGCGTTCGATCTCGACGCCGAAGCGACGCAGCAGCGCTTCGAGAGGCAGCTCGCCGGTGCCGTGCACCCACGCCGCGATCTCGGCCGCGTACGAGCGAGCGCCGACCGCCTCGAGGGCCGCAGCGATGTCGGCCTCGGCGATCGGCCCGCCGCCGTGCTGCGACCACAAGCGCCGCATGACGGCGTCGAGCGAGCCGTGGCCCTCGCTGCGCAGCGTCAGGTCGAAGGCGAGCGCGACGAGCGAGCCCTTGGCGTAGTAGCTGACGGTCGCGTTCGGCGTGTTCTCGTCACCGCGGTAGTACTTGACCCAGGCATCGAAGCTCGCGGCGGCGACGCTTTGCACTTCGCGCCCCGGCGTCGCGGCGACCGCGGTCAGCGTCTTGCCGAGGAGCTTCAGGTAGCGGGCCGCGTCGATCAGGCCGCTGCGTGCGACGAGCAGGTCGTCGTAGTACGAAGTGAATCCCTCGAAGAACCAGAGCAGCTCGGTGTAGTTTTCGCGCGCGAAGTCGAGGCGGGCGAATTCGCGCGGCTTCATCCGCTTGACGTTCCAGGCGTGGAAATACTCGTGGGCGATGAGCCCCAGCACACCGGCGTAGCCCTCGCTCGCCTCCGCGGGCGAGGCGGTCTTGGCGTTCTCGCCGGGCAGCGCGCGGCGCGGCAGCTCGCGGCGCGGCGCGATCAGCGCCGTGCTCGATCGATGCTCGAGTCCGCCCTGTCCCTCGTCGACAGCGTTGAGCAGGAACAGGTAGCGGTCGAACGGAGCTTTCCCGCCCGGGCCGTGCCAGAACAGGATCTCGGCCTCGCAGATCCGCCGGGCGTCGGCGAGGAGCCGGGCGCCGTCGAAATCGGGCAGCGCTCCGGCGACGACGAACTCGTGGGCGGTTCCCGCGGCGTCGAAACGACCGCGCCAGAAGCGGCCGAGCTCGACCGGATGGTCGACCAGCTCGTCGTAGCCGGCGGCGACGAACTCGAGCGGGCCGGCGCCTTCGCCGCGCGGTGCGAGCGTCGTCGCGACCTCCCATCCGGCGGGCAGGCCACGCAGCGCCAGGCCATGCGACTCGTCCTCTCTGCCCTCGACGCGCAGGCACACGCCGGTGCCGTTGAAAAAGCCCCGCGTCGCGTCGAGAAAGGCGGCGCGAACCGAGACGTCGAACGCGTAGACGCGATAGCGGACGACGAGGTCGGCGTCGCCGTCGCAGTCGGCGATCCAGCTCGCCTTGTCGATCTGGCGCAGGCCGATCGCGCGCCCGCCCTGCTCGGCGCGCAACGCGTAGAGGTGGCGCGCGAACTCGCGCACCAGGTAGCTGCCGGGGATCCAGACCGGCAGGCTGAGTCGCTGTTCGGCGGCAGGCCGCGGCACGCCCAGCTCGACGGCAAAGCTGTGGCTGCTCGTCGCCGACGCGTCGATCAGGTAGCGAATCATCGTGCATCGATTGTCGCCGCCCGGGCATCGAACCGCGAACCGAGGCAAGATGTCGGCCTCAGCCACGACACCGCCGGCGCAGGCTCGCGCAACCCGATGGACGCCCTCCTGATGGCGCGAATGCAGTTCGCCGCCAACATCACCTTCCACATCCTGTTTCCGACGGTCTCGATCGGCCTCGGCTGGGTGCTGCTCTTCTTTCGCCTGCGCTGGCTCGCGACGCAAGGACAGGGCTGGCTCGACGCCTATCGCTTCTGGACCAAGGTGTTCGCGCTGAGCTTTGCGCTCGGCGTCGTCAGCGGCATCACGATGAGCTTCCAGTTCGGGACGAACTGGCCCGGCTACATGGTCAAGGTCGGCAACATCGCCGGGCCGCTCCTCGGCTACGAAGTGCTGACCGCGTTCTTCCTCGAGGCGGGCTTCCTCGGCATCATGCTGTTCGGGCACGGCCGGGTCAGCGAACGGGTGCACCTGACGGCGACGTTCCTCGTCGCCTTCGGAACGACGCTGAGCGCCTTCTGGATCCTCGCCCTCGACTCGTGGATGCAGACGCCGACCGGCTACAGCATCGACGCCACCGGCTCGTATCACGCGACGAGCTGGATCGCCGTCATCTTCAACCCGTCGTTCCCGTATTGCTTCGTGCACATGCTGCTCGCCTCGACCCTCACGGTCTCCTTCTTCCTGATCGGCCTGAGCGCGTGGCAGCTGCTGCGCGGCGTCGCGGCGCGCTCGGCGCCCAAGGTGCTGCGCGTCGGCCTGACCGTCGCGGCGAT
>DATMGW010000532.1:0-6429 GCA_035555295.1 Caldimonas sp. | reverse complement strand
GACGCCGGGCGAGCCCGAGCGCGAGAGCAGGGCGAAGCGGCTCGTCGCCGGCGTTCCGGTCGACGCCGTGACCTGGGGCGAGATCGTCGCCGCCGGCACAAAGGTCGGCCTGGCAGCAGGGGAGATCGAAGCGCTCGCGCGCTGAGGCTGCTACGCTCGCTGCAACGACAAGAAAAGTCTCTTTCGATGCTCTCCGTCTTCACCTCGGCTGCGCGCTGCGCGGTCCCTGCGGTCATCGCCGTGCTGGCGATGGTCAGCGTCGGCGCAACGGTCCGGGCCCAGGCTGCCGGCGTGCAACTCGACAAGCTCCGCGTTCCGCCCGGCTTTCGCATCGAGCTGCTGACCGACGCCGTGCCGAATGCGCGGCAGATGGCGCTCGGCCGCTACGCGAACGGGCAGGGCGTTCTCTACGTCGGCAGCCGTTCCGAAGGCAAGGTCTACGCCGTCGAGCTCGCCGGCGCCAAGGCAGGCGCGGTGCACACGATCGCTTCGGGTCTCGACATGCCTTCGGGGCTTGCCTGGCGCGACGGCAGCCTCTACGTCGCCGCGGTCTCGCGCATCCTTCGCTTCGACGCCATCGACGCGCACCTCGATCGCCCGCCGCCGCCCGCGCTCGTCACCGATCGCCTCCCTGGCGAGAGCCATCACGGCTGGAAGTTCATCGCCTTCGGACCCGACGGGAAGCTCTACGTCCCGGTCGGCGCGCCCTGCAACGTCTGCGAGCCCGACGCGAGGCACGGCGTCATCGTGCGCATGAACAGCGACGGCAGCGGCCTCGAGACGGTGGCGCGCGGCGTACGCAACTCGGTCGGCTTCGACTGGAGCCCGTCCGACCACACGCTCTGGTTCACCGACAACGGCCGCGACATGATGGGCGACGACGTTCCGAGCGACGAGCTGAACCACGTCACGCGCAGCGACGAGCACTTCGGCTTTCCGTATTGCCATCAGGGCGACGTCGCCGACCCCGAGTTCGGCAGGAAGCGACCCTGCAGCGACTTCACGGCGCCCGCCGTGGCGCTCGGCGCGCACGTCGCGGCGATCGGCATGCGTTTCTACGCCGGTGCGCAGTTTCCGCCCGACTATCGCGGCAACGCCTTCATCGCAGAGCACGGTTCGTGGAACCGCAGCCGCAAGAGCGGCTACGCGGTCGTCCGCGTCGCCGTCGACGCGCAAGGACGCGCCGGCCGGGCCCAGCCCTTCGTCGAAGGCTGGCTGCAGGTCGATCCCAGCGGCCGCGAGTCGGTCTGGGGCCGGCCCGCCGACGTGCTGCCTGTCCCCGACGGCTCGCTGCTCATCAGCGACGACTTCGCCGGCGCGATCTATCGCGTCCGCTACGCGCCATGACGACCCAGACCGTGCTGTTCATCGCCGCAGGCATCCTCCTGCTGCTGGGTTGCGGGCTGCTCTGGGTGATCGTCAGGGGACGCGGGCGCAGCGACGAGAAGGCAGCGCCGCCCGAGGCGCCCGCCGAAGCGGCCATCGAAAAGGTCGAAATGCCGGTCGCGCCGGCCGTCGTCCCGAGCGTGCCGGTCGCGAGTCGACCGCTGCCGCCGCCGGCGGTTCCGAAACCGGTCGCCGCTCCGCCGCCGCCCGCACCTCCGCCGCCCGCGCCGGCGCCGTCGCGTGCCGCGCTTCCTCCTCTGCCTGTTCCCGACGATCCGCTGTCGGTCACGGTCATCATGGCGCCGCGGCCGCCGCCGCCGGTCGTCGAGCGCGTCCTGGCCCTCGAACCGGCGAGCCAGGGCGAATGGGACGAGGGCGTTGCGCTGACTCTCTCCGCGGCGCAGTCGGCCTCGGTCGCGACGTCGATCGGCCTGGGCGGCGCTCCGGCGCTGTACGCGCTCGGGCTGCGCGCCGGAGACGCGGTCGCGCTGGGGCGTGGCGACCGGGAGTTCATGCGCGCGCTCGCGGCAGCGGCCGCCAACGTGTCGGGCGGATCGCGGCGCTGGCTCGACAGCCCGGCGGTGACGGCGCTCACCGCGACCGCGCTTGCCGGGCTCGCCAACGAACGTTTTCTCGAGGCGCTCGGCGACGAAGTGCGCGAGCTGAAGACACAGCTCGCCGCGCTCTCGCCCAAGCTCGCGGCGCTCGGCGACACCCGGCTCAAGACGCTGGTGCAGGACTTGTCGCGCTTTGCCCGCGAGGCTCGCGACAACTACGCGTCGGCGCTCGGCAAGGCCGCGTTTCGCGAGCGCGTCGACGAAGCGGCCGATCGCGCCCTCGGCGTCTGGCGCGATCTCGTCGAGCGAGTCGACGCCGCGCGCCAGCAACTCGACGAGCTCACGAAGTCGCAGCGCTTCGGCGAAGTGCAGGTCGAAAAAGCCCTGGCGCAGCTGCGCGAGCTGAACGACCTGCAACGCTGGCAGGAGATCGCCGCCCGCTCGCTCGCCGCTGCGCAGGTGCTGCGTGTCGTCATGGGTGAGCTGCCCGCGGGCGGTGCCGCCGATCCGCTGGCGTCGGCCGTCGCGGCGGTGCGGGCCGGGGTCGAGCACGACTTGGGCCTCGCGCTGCGCCTGTCCGACTGCGAAAAGGGCGCGCGAGGCGACCCGTACGTCGGCAAGGGCGAGTTCGAGGCGAACCGCGCGGCGCTGCGCAAGCTGATCGCGCGGCCGGTGGCCGAGCTGGCCGCCCCGGCGATGGAGCGGCTCGAAGCGGCGCGCTCCGCCGAAGCGCTCGACCCGGGCGGTGCGCCGCCGCGACGCCTGCTGATCCGCACCAGCGGCGACACCTGCGCCATGCGCTGGGGCGGGGTCGCGCGCGGCGGCTGAGCGCGACTGACGCGGCGCGCGCGTCCGTCGCGCCTCAGCGCGGCACGATCTTGGCGCCGGTCAGCTGCTCTTGCGCTTCCACCAGCGACGGCACGAACTTCTTGCCGTGGCCGAGCGCGCAGGCGAGGACCAGCGACTGGTGCACCGCCTCGCCGACGACGGTCGGGACGGCGAGCCCTTCGGCGAGGTGCGTGTAGTAGCGGATGTCCTTGCGCGCGTTGTCGAGCTCGAACTTGAGCCCGCCCAGGTCGCCGGACAGCGTCTTGGCCATCGCCTGGAACAGCCCCGAGTTCACGGCGCCGGCGGAAACGAGCTCGACGAGCTTTTTCGGATCGATGCCGGCGCGAACGCCGACCGCGAAGGCCTCGGCCGTCGCCGTACAGATCGCCTGGGCGATGAAGTTGTTGAGCAGCTTGACTGTGTGCCCGGCGCCCGGCCCGCCGACGTGAAAGACGTTCTCGGCGAAGGCGCGCAGCACCGGCTCGAGGCGTGCGAAGACGGCGCCGTCGGCACCGACCATGACGTTGAGCTTGCCGAGCTCGGCCTCGACCGGCGTGCGTGCCAGCGGGGCATCGACGAGCGTCGTGCCGGCGGCGGCGCAGGCGGCGCGCAGCTTCGCCGTCGAGTCGGGCTCGCTCGTCGAGCAGTCGACGATGACGAGGCCCGCGGTGCGCTCCTTCGTCCCGGCGAGCAGCCCGTCGGCGCCGCCGATCGCCGCCTCGACCTGCGGCGAGCCGGTGACGCAGAGAAAGACGATCTCGCACGCCGCGCCGAGCGCAGCGGGAGTCGCCGCTTCGACCGCGCCGGCGGCGAGCAGATCGGCGACGCGCTCGCGGTTGCGGTGCACGGTGAGGTGAAGCGGGTGGCCCTTGGCGAGCAGGTTCTTCGCCATGCCGTGGCCCATCAATCCCGATGCGCCGATGAATCCGATCGTTGCCATCTCGTCTCCCGTCTCTTGATCCGCCCGGGATTGTGCCGTCGCGATGAAGCGCTCAGCGCTCGCACTCGCCGAGGCGGCGCTCGAGGTACAGGCGCTCGGCGCGGTTGCGCACCAGCGCCAGCGCGGCGCGGTACGACACGGCGGCTTCGGCGAAGCGACCGAGGCGGCGCAAGAGGTCGGCGCGCGACGCCGGCAACAGGTGGTAGGCGTCGAGCTCGCCGCTTCGCTCGAGCCGCTCGATCCAGGCGAGCCCTTGCTCGGGCCCTTCCGCCATCGCCATCGCGGCTGCGGCGTTGAGCTCGACGACTGCGCTCGGCCTCTCGCGCAGCAAGCCGCCATAGAGTGCCGCGATCTGCTTCCAGTCGGTCGCGTCGGCGCGCTCCGCCTCGGCGTGCAGCGCGGCAACGGCGGCCTGCAGCTGGTACGGTCCGCGTCGCCTGCACGCGAGGGCTGCGGCCAACACGGCGAGGCCTTCGCCGATCGCTTCGCGGTTCCAGCGCGAGCGCGCCTGTTCCTCGAGCGGAACGAGCGCGCCGGCGGAATCGATGCGCGTCTCGCGGCGCGCGTCGTGCAGCAGCATCAGGGCGAGCAGCCCCTGCACCTCGGGCTCGCCGGGCATCAGCTCGACGAGCAGGCGCGCCAGGCGGATCGCCTCGCGGCACAGGTCGGTACGGACGAGCCCGTCGTTCTCGGTCGTCGCATAGCCCTCGTTGAAGATCAGGTAGACGACTCCGAGGACGGCTTCGAGGCGCTCGGGCAGCAGCTCTCGCGCCGGCACCTGGTAGGGGATGCGCGCGTCGAGGATCTTGCGCTTGGCGCGAACCAGCCGCTGCGCCGTCGTCGCCTCGGGCTCGAGGAAGGCGCGAGCGATCTCGCGCGTCGACAGGCCGCCGAGCGTGCGCAAGGCGAGCGCGACCTGCGCCGCCGGCGCGATCGCCGGATGACAGCAGGTGAAGACGAGGCGCAGCCGGTCGTCGTCGACTCCGGAGCGCTCGCTGTCGTCATCGCTCGCGTCGGCATCGGGCGCCGCCATGTCGGGCGGCTCGTCGGTATAGAGCGGGCCGCGGGCGCGGCTGCGCAGCAGGTCGAGGGCGCGCCGCCGCGCCACCGTCGTCAGCCACGCCGCCGGAACGGCCGGCAGGCCTTGCTCCGGCCAGACCTCGAGCGCCTTGGTGAAGGCGTCCTGCATCGCGTCTTCGGCGAGCTCGAAGTCGCCGAGCCGGCGGATCAGCCCGGCGAGTAGGCGCGGGCCCTCGGCGCGGCAGATGCCGTCGATGAGCGGCGTCAGCATCGCGCGGCGCCGGTGCTGTCGATCGGCCCTGCCGCCCGCGCCCTCAAAGCGCGATCGCGACCCGATAGAGGACGAGCAGCGACGTCGCGACGGTGACGAGGATCGTCAACCCGGCGCCGGCCTGGCGCCCCTGGCTGCCTTCGAGCGAGTGGCTGAGGCCCCAGGCGCTGGCCAGGCGGGCGACGAGCAGCACCGCGGCCAGGACCCCGATCATCCAGCGCAGCGCGCCGCCGGCTTCGGCGAAGGCGAGCAGCAGGAGCGCGAGCGGCACGTGCTCGGCGAAATTGGAGTGGGCGCGGATCGCCTGTGCGAGCGCGGCGTGGCCGCCGTCGCCGGCGTTGACGCCGGTGCGCACGCGAGTGACGATGACGCGTACGACGAGCAGCACGGCGAGCAGGCCGAGGATCGCGGCAAGGCCTGCGGAAACGATCGGAAAAACGGGGGTCATGGGGTACTCCTGGAGCGCGAAGGCGGGGCCTGTCGCGGGATGGCTGGGTTCGCAACGACGGTCTAGTTCACGCTCGACTGGTGCCCGAGCGGCCTCACTTCGATCGAGCCGCCGGCGGCGGCCGGGCAGCGCGCCGCCCAATGGACGGCATCGTCGAGGTTCGGCACGTCGATCAGGTAGTAGCCGCCGAGCTGCTCCTTGGTCTCGGCGAAGGGGCCGTCCGTCGTCACGGTCTTGCCGTTGCGGACGCGGACCGTCGTCGCGCTGTGCGTCGGCTTGAGCTCGGCGCCGCCGCGCAGCACTCCGGCGGCCTGCATGTCGGCGCCGTAGCGCGCGAAGGCGGCGTACATCTGCTCTTGCGCCTGCGGCGTCTCGGCCATCATCGCGAAGTTCTTTTCGTCGCCGTAGATCAGGACCAGGTAGTGCATGTTCGTTTCCTCGAATGCGCCCCGACGACCGGGGTCGGTGACATGACGCGGAGGAGCAGCCGGATCGACACGCGCCGCGAAATATTTTTTCCGCCGGCTTCGAAGCCTCGCTATTCGACGGGCACGGCGAAGGCAGCGCAACGCAGCGCGTCGAGCTTCAGAACCCCATCTCATAGCGATAGCCCCTGAAGGCGAGCACCGCGCTCTTGCGCTTCACGGTCTGCAACTGCAGGTCGCGGGCGACGGTGTCGCCCTCGTGGAAGACCTGGCCGTTGAGGATCACCATGCGGCTCGCTGCATCGCTGCTGTAGGTCGCACCGCCGAAAGCGAGCTTGGGCAGGTCGCGGCGGATCGCTTCGGGCAGGTCGGCCATCGCGTAGATGCGCTCGCCGGTTGCAGCAGGCGGCGGTGCCGACGCCGCGGCGTCGTGGCGTGCCTGCACCTTGGCCGCCGCGCGCGTCGGCACGGCCCGCGCCCGCGCGCCCGCGCCGTCTCGCGCCGGCGCATGGGAAGCGGCGACGGCAGGCTCTTTCGCTGCGCTCGCGGCCGGC
>DATMGW010000531.1:0-5492 GCA_035555295.1 Caldimonas sp. | reverse complement strand
CCGAGGAGCACGCGCGGCTGGCCGGCGAACGTGTGCAGGCCCTCGGCAACGAGCGCGTCGGTGGCGAAGCCGCGCAGGACGAGCGAAAAGCTCGTCGCGCCGACGAGCAGGGCCATGAGCAGGCCGGTGAGCGCCATCGCGTCGCCGACGACGGCGGCGAGCATCGCGCGATCGAGCTGGCGCGTGACCAAACCCCAGACGAGCAGCAGCAGGCCTCCCGTCGCCGCCGCCTCGACCGCGTAGAGCCGACCGCTCGCGACGGCGCCGAGCAGCGTTGCGATGATCAGCGCGGCGGCGGCGGCCTGCGTCGCGGCACCGCGGCCGATCGTCGGCAGCGCCTCGCGCCCGCGCCCGCGTGCCCGCCACGCCGCGAGCGCCAGGGCAGCGAGCAGCACGGCGAAGCCTGGCAGGAGCGCGGCCCGCATCACGTCCTGCGTGTTGACGATGCGGACCGCCGCGTGGGTCACGTTCACCGCCTCGGTGTGGGCGCGCATCATCGCGTCGCCGAGCAGCAGCAGGACGAGCGACGGTGGGATGACGATGCCGAGCGTGCTCGCGATGCACACCGTCGCCGCCGCTTCCGCCGGCGGCACGCGGCGCGCGGCGAGCGCCGGCGCGACGCGGCGCGCCAGCATGTGCAGGCTGGCCCCGACCGAGCCGTTCATCGGCGCGAGCAGGGCGCCGACGCCGAGCGCCGAAAGCTGCGCCGCCGCCGGGCTGCGCGCGAACAGCCGCTCGCCGCCCGCGTGCATCAGGCCGGCGAGCGGCAGGCGGTTGAGCAGCGAGCCGATCAATGCGTAGAGCGCGAGCGCCTGAAGGAGGTCGTGCTCGAGCAGGCCGACGACGCGCGAGGGCAGCGCCGAGAGCAGCTGCCACTGGAAGGCGCCGAGGGCCACGCCGAGTGCGCCGAACAGCGCCGTGACGCCGAGCAGGACGGCGTACACCGGCAGGCCGGTGCCGACCATGAGGACGATGGCCACCGCGAACATGGCCAGGCCGAGCCAGCTCATGGCAGCGGAGCGGGTGTTGCTTCGGGCCGCGCATCGCTCGACAGCTGCGTGCCACCGCCCCCGATCTCGACGATCGCCTGCATGCTCATCAAAAGCGCGAGCAGCCAGGCGCTGATGCGGATCACGAAATAGAGCGGGTTGTAGGTATCGGGAAACGCCTCGAACCCGGCCAGCGATCGCCAGGTCGGCGCGGCACCGCTGACCAGCACGAAGAGCGCCCACGGCAACACCAGGATCGCTTCGCCGTAGCGGCCGAGGCGACGCCGCCAGCGCGGCGCGTAGCGCGCAACGAACAGGCCCGCCGCCATGTGTTGGCGCGCCCGCGTCGCTGCGCGCAGCGCAAGCGCGACGTAGATCGCGAAGATCCACTGCGCGATGTCGTTGGCCTGGCGCGACCAGGCGCCGACCGCGTCGCGCAACGGCCATTGCGCGAAGAGCAGCACTGCCAGCGGCAGGACCAGCCAGGCCCCGGCGCGCGTCCCTCGATCGAGCGCGGCCGACAGGGCGAGGACGAGGCGGCGGAGGCGCTGTCGATCGGGCATCGTCCCTAGAATCTCACGCGATGCGTTCCGAGACCATTGCGGCAGACCCCAGCGCGCCGCCGGACGGCAGCGCAGCGACGGCTGGCGCCGCGAGCGGACACGCAGCGCGCGTCTGGCCCGGCCTGGCACTCGCGATGGCGGGTTCGATTGCTTTCTCCGGCAAGGCGATCATCGTCAAGCTCGCCTATCGCTACGGTGTCGACGCGGTCACGCTGATCATGTACCGCATGCTGTTCGCCCTGCCGCTCTTCGCGCTGCTGGCGTGGTGGGCGGGGCGCGGCAACGTCGCGCTGACGCGGCGCGACGCGCTCGTCGTGACCGGCCTCGGCTTTTCCGGCTACTACCTCGCGAGCTTCCTCGATTTCGCCGGCCTCGCCTACATCACGGCCAGCCTCGAGCGCCTCATCCTGTACTTGAACCCGACGCTCGTGCTCGGGATCGGCGCGGTCGTCTTCAAGCGCAAGGTCACGCTGCGCCAAGTCGTCGCGCTCGCGGTGAGCTATTGCGGCGTGCTGCTCGTGTTCGGCCACGAGCTCTCGTTCCAGGGAACGAACGCCGCACTCGGCGCCGGCCTCGTCTTCGCCAGCGCGGTCAGCTACGCCGTCTACCTCGTCGCCAGCGGCGAGGAGGTCAAGCGAATCGGCGCGCTGCGTCTGACCGGCCTGGCGACGAGCGTGGCGTGCCTGTTCTGCATCGCCCAGTTCCTGATCCTCAGGCCGATGTCGGCGCTCGCCGTCGCGCCGCAGGTGATCTGGCTCTCGGTGCTCAACGCGACGCTGTGCACCTTCGCGCCGGTGTTGATGGTGATGATGGCGATCGAGCGTGTCGGCGCGCCGGTGGCGGCGCAGACGGGAATGATCGGCCCGCTCTCGACGATCGCGATGGGCGTCATCATCCTGGGCGAGCCGTTCACGGGCTGGATCATCGCCGGCACGGTGCTCGTCCTCGTCGGTATCTGGTTGCTCGCAAGAAGGAGATAGGACCATGGACCTGGGAATCGAAGGCAAGTGGGCGCTGGTCTGCGCTGCGAGCAAGGGGCTCGGCAAGGGTTGCGCCGCCGCACTCGTGCGGGAAGGCGTCAACGTCGTCATCACGGCGCGCGGCGGCGAAGCGCTCCAAGCGAGTGCCGCCGAGCTGCGCCTGCTGGGGGCGGGCGAGGTGCGCACCGTCGTCGGCGACATCACGACCGCGGCCGGCCGGGCCGCAGCGCTGGCGACGTGCCCGCAGGTCGACATCCTCGTCAACAACGCCGGCGGCCCGCCGCCGGGCGACTTCCGCAGCTGGGATCGCGAGGCCTGGATCAAGGCGATCGACGCCAACATGCTGACGCCGATCGAGTTGATGAAGGCGACCGTCGACGCGATGGCCGAGCGCGGTTTCGGCCGCGTCGTCAACATCACGTCGGGTGCGGTCAAGGCGCCGATCGACGTGCTCGGCCTGTCGAACGGAGCGCGCAGCGGCCTGACCGGATTCGTCGCGGGACTGGCGCGCAGCAAGATCGCGGCGCGCGGCGTCACGATCAACGGCCTGCTGCCCGGCGCCTTCGATACCGACCGCCTGCGCACGACGATGGCGGCCGTCGCCCAGCGCGACGGCAAGGCGGTCGAGGCGGTGGCCGACGCGCGCAAGCGCACCATCCCGACGCCGCGCTTCGGCACGGCCGAGGAGTTCGGCGCGATCTGCGCCTTCCTGTGCAGCGTGCACGCCGGCTACATCACGGGGCAGAACATCCTCGTCGACGGCGGTGCCTATCCCGGAACGTTCTAGGACGAAGACATCAAGGCATTTCTGCGCCGCAGTTCCAGCACTGCTCGAACGGGCCGTCGACGATTTCGTGGCAGGCCGGGCAGACCCAGTGCCGGTGCTTCGGATGGCGCAACTCGTGGAGCAGGGTGTGGGCGCGAGCCAGCTCGTCGTCTTCGGTGATCCAGACTTCGGGCAAGGCCTGATCGGGCGGCAGTTCGCCGGCAATGCTGCTCGCGTACATGCGCTGCACGGTCGCCGCGATGCCGGCGTTCGTCAGCAGGTCGGCCCACATCGTTGCGATGGCAAGGTTCGGGGCACAGGTCAGGCGCTTCATGTCTCTGGCACGATAGCGCACCTGAACCGGCGAGACCGACATGACGCACACGACATTGAGCCCGACGATCCGCATCGAGAAAAATGGCGGCCCCGACGAGATGAAGCTCGTCGAGCTGCCGGTCGGCGAGCCGGGACCGGGCGAGATCCGCATTCGCCATCACGTCTGCGGCCTCAACTTCATCGATGTCTACCAGCGCTCCGGCGTCTACACGCTGCCGATGCCGCTGACGCTCGGCATGGAAGGCGCGGGCATCGTCGAGGCCGTGGGCGCTGGCGTCACGCACCTGAAGGCGGGCGACCGCGCCGCCTACGCGAGCAACCCGCCGGGCAGCTATTCGTTGGCCCGCGTCATGCCGGCGAAGACCGTCGTCAGGCTGCCCGACGCGATCTCCTTCGAGACCGGCGCGGCGATGATGCTCAAGGGCCTGACCGCGCAGTACCTGCTCAAGCGGACCCTGCCGCAAGGCGGCCTGCACGCGGGCGACTTCATCGTCTTTCACGCCGCGGCCGGCGGCGTCGGCCTGATCGCCTGCCAGTGGGCGCGCGCCCTCGGGCTGAAGCTCATCGGCACGGCGGGCAGCGAAGAGAAATGCGCCCTGGCGCGTGACAACGGCGCCGCCTTCACGATCAACTACCGGACCGAGGACTTCGCGGCGCGAGTCAAGGAGATCACCGGCGGCCGCGGCGTCAAAGTCGTTTACGACTCGATCGGCAAGGACACCTGGGAGAAGTCGCTCGACTGCCTTTCGCCGTTCGGCCTGATGGCCAGCTTCGGCAATGCCTCGGGCGTCGTTCCGCCGTTCGCGCCCGGTTCGCTCGGCGCCCGCGGCTCGCTCTACGTGACGCGGCAGACGCTCTTCACGCACATCGCGACGCGCGAAGCGACGCAGGCGATGGCCGACGACCTGTTCGCCGTCGTCGAAAGCGGCAAGGTGCGGATCCACGTCGAGCAGCGCTACCCGCTCGCCGACGTGGCGCGCGCGCACCGCGACCTGGAGGCGCGCAAGACGGTTGGCTCGAGCATCCTCATCCCCTGAGAGGAGCGCCGTGCTCATGCTCTACGGAACGCGGGGATCCGGCTCGGCGGCCGCGGAAGCGGGGCTCGACATCGTCGGCCTCGCCTACCGAAGGGTCGACGCCGCGTCGTGGAAGCCGACACCCGGTTTCGAGGAATTGAAGCGGGTCAACCCGCTGGCGCAGATCCCGACGCTCGTGCTCGACGACGGCAGCGTCATGAGCGAAAGCGCCGCGATCCTCATCCACCTCGGGCTGGTGCACCCCGAAAGCGGCCTTCTATCGGCCGAGGCGTCGCGGCGCGCGCAGCAGATCCGCGGCCTCGTCTACATCGTCGCGAATTGCTACGCCGGCATCGGCATCCTCGACTTTCCCGAACGCTGGTACCCCGATCCCGATGACGAGGTGAAGGCGAAGATGCAGGCGCGCGGCAAGGCCAGGCTGCACGAGCTGTGGGAGCTCTTCGCCGATCAGTTCCCGGCGACGCCCTGGCTCAGCGGCGAGCGGATCGGCGCCCTCGACATCCTCGCCGCGACCGTCTCGAAGTGGAGCGGCGCGCGCAAGGCGCTCGCGGCGTCGCGGCCGGAGTTCACGAAACTGCTCGCGCGGATCGAAGCCGAGCCACGCGTCGCCGCGGTATGGGCACGGCACTGGCCGGCGCCATGAGCCGGCGATGCGGCGCGTCCGGCCGGCGTTCTGCCTCGTTGCGACGGCGTGCCACGCGTTCTGCACCGGCTCTCGGGCGGGCAGCGAAGACGATCTCGTCGCCCTGATCAACGCCTACCGCGACGCGCCGCACGAGTGCGACGGAAGGCGCGACCCGATGGCCGGGCCGCTCGCGCCG
>DATMGW010000530.1:0-3242 GCA_035555295.1 Caldimonas sp. | reverse complement strand
GCCCTTGCCGCCGCTCCCGCCGAGCTCGAGGACGCGAAGGCGCGCTATCTCGGCAGGGCCGGTCTCGTCACCGAGCAGCTGAAGGCGCTCGGCACGCTTTCCGCCGAGGAAAAGCGCTCGCGCGGCGCTGAGATCAACGCGGCGAAACAGGCGATCGAGGCGGCGCTGACCGAACGTCGCGCCGAGCTCGCGAACCGGCAGCTCGAAGCGCAACTGGCAGCCCAGGCGCTCGACGTCAGCCTGCCCGGCCGGACCCGCGGCCGGGGTAGTGTCCATCCGGTCAGTCGCGCCCTCGAGCGTATCGAGGCGATCTTCGCGTCGATGGGATTCGATGTCGCCGACGGGCCCGAAATCGAAACCGACTGGTACAGCTTCACCGCGCTGAACAACCCGGAGAACCATCCGGCGCGTTCGATGCAGGACACCTTCTACGTCGACCTGAAGGACGACGAGGGACGCTGGCTCAACCTGCGACCGCACACCTCGCCGATGCAGATCCGCTATGCGCAGGCGCACGCACGTCGCCATGCCGGCGCGGCGGTCATGCCCGACGTTCGTGTCATCGCACCCGGTCGCACCTATCGCGTCGACAGCGATGCCACGCATTCGCCGATGTTTCATCAGGTCGAGGGCCTGTGGCTCGGCGAGAACGTGAGCTTTCGCGACCTGAAAGCCGTGTACCTCGACTTCATGCAGGCCTTCTTCGAGACGCGCGAACTGAAGCTGCGTTTTCGCCCGAGCTATTTCCCGTTCACCGAGCCGAGCGCGGAGATCGACGTCATGTTCGAAAGCGGGCCGCTGGCCGGCCGCTGGCTCGAGCTGTCGGGCTCGGGGCAGGTGCACCCGCAAGTGGTGCGCAACATGGGCTTCGATCCGGAGCGGATCATCGGCTTCGCTTTCGGCACCGGCATCGACCGCCTGGCGATGCTGCGCTACGGGATCGACGACCTGCGTCTCTTCTTCGACGGCGATCTGCGCTTTCTGCGCCAGTTCGCCTGAGCGCCGACGAGCCTGACATGCAGTTGCCCGTATCCTGGCTGCGCGAGTTCTGCGATCCGCCGATCTCGACGGCCGAGCTCGCCGAGCGGCTGACGATGGCCGGCCTCGAGGTCGAGGCGATGCGCCCGGCCGCGCCGCCCTTTCGCGGCGTCGTCGTCGCCGAGGTGCTCGCGGTCGAAGCACATCCGAATGCGGACCGCCTGCGCGTCTGCCGTGTCGATGCGGGAGGCGGCGAGACGCTCGACATCGTCTGCGGGGCACCGAACGTGCGCCCCGGAATCAAGGTGCCGCTGGCCCGCATCGGTGCCGAGCTGCCGCCGCCGGAAGAGGGCGCCGAGCCGCTGCGCATCCAGGTCGGCAAGATCCGTGGTGTTGAGAGCCGGGGCATGCTGTGCTCGGCGCGCGAGCTCAAGCTCTCCGACGACCACGGCGGTCTGCTCGTTCTCGACGCCAAGGCACCGGTGGGAAGCGACCTGCGTGAGCATCTCGATCTCGACGACACGATCTTCACGCTCAAGCTCACGCCGAACCTGGGCCACTGTCTCAGCGTCTATGGCGTCGCGCGCGAGGTCGCCGCACTGACCGGCGCACCGCTTCGCTCTCCGGCCGCCGCGCAGGCCGCGGTGAACGACGACGCGATCCTGCGCGTCGCCATCGAAGCGCCCGACCTGTGCGGGCGCTTTTCCGGCCGCGTCATCCGCAACATCGATACGCGCGCCAAGACGCCGGCGTGGATGGCCGAGCGCCTGGCACGCTGCGGCCAACGCACCGTCGCCCCGCTCGTCGACATCTCGAACTACGTGATGTTCGAGTCCGGCCAGCCTTCGCACATCTTCGATTTCGACGCGATCGACGGCGGCCTCGAGGTGCGCTGGGCGAGCCCGGGCGAGTCGCTCGAGCTGCTGAACGGGAACACGGTCGAGCTCGACGAAGACGTCGGCGTCATCGCCGACGACACGCGGGTCAAATCGCTCGCCGGGATCATGGGCGGCGCCCGGACCGCGGTGTCGGACGCGACGAAGAGCGTCTATGTCGAGGCCGCGTTCTGGTGGCCGGAGGCGGTCGCCGGCCGCTCGCGACGCTATCAGTTCAGCACCGACGCCGGGTATCGCTTCGAGCGCGGCGTCGACCCGGAGGCGACCGTTCGTCACATCGAGCGGATCAGCTCGCTCATCGTCGAGATCTGCGGCGGCAGCCACACGCGCTGCGGCCCGATCGACGATCAGGTCGTCAATCTTCCGGCGCCCGCGCCGGTGACCTTGCGCGTGGCACGCGCCTGCAAAGTGATCGGCGTCCCCGTGACGCAGGCCGATTGCGAAAGCGTCATGACCCGGCTCGGCTTCGTCTGGACGAGCACGGCCGGTGCGATCCGGGTTAGCCCGCCGAGCTGGCGCTTCGACATCCGCATCGAGGAAGACCTGATCGAGGAAGTGATCCGCCTGATCGGCTACGAGACGCTCGATGCGGCCGCGCCGGTCGGCCGGATCGAGGCACGCGTCTCGAGCGAGACCCGACAGGCGCCGGCGGCGCTGCGGCACGAGATGGCTGCGCTCGGCTGGCACGAAACGATCAGCTTCAGCTTCGTCGATGAGCGCTGGGAACGCGACTTCGCCGGCAACAAGGATCCGATTCGCGTCGTCAACCCGATCGCGCGGACCCAGTCGGTGATGCGCTCGAGCCTGCTCGGTAGTCTGGTCGAGGCGTTGCGTGTCAACCTCGCGCGCAAGGCAGCGCGAGTGCGTGTCTTCGAACTGGGCAAGGTCTATGTCAGGGACGCCACCGTCGCGGCCGGCAACGCCACGGTCGCCGGCGTGCGCCAGCCGCTCAAGCTGGGCGGCCTCGCCTTCGGCCCGTCCGATCCGCTGCAATGGGCGGCGGCGGATCGCGGCGTCGATTTCTACGACGTCAAGGGCGACCTGGAGTTGTTGTTCGGCGCCGGTCGCCTGCGCTTCGTCGCGTCGTCGCACCCGGCCTTGCATCCCGGACGCGGCGCCGTCATCGAGCGAGACGGCGCCACGATCGGTTTCGTAGGAGAGCTGCATCCGCGTTGGTCCCAGGCTTACGAGCTTCCCGGAAATGCAGTCGTCTTCGAGGTCGATGCCGAGGCTTTGCTGCAGCGCCGGATTCCGGCGTTCGTGCCGCTACCGAAGCAGCAATCGACGTGGCGCGATATCGCCGTCGTCGCGGATCGCTCGGTGACGCATGCGTCGCTGGTCGCTGCGGTAGAGGCGGGCGCGGCGGGG
>DATMGW010000529.1:0-6226 GCA_035555295.1 Caldimonas sp. | reverse complement strand
GGCCGTCGAGGCCGGCCGCCGGCTGGCGCGCGCGCTGCCGCAAGCGATGATCGGCGAATTCACCCTCGCCTCGACGACGCTGCCGTTCGCCGACCGCCTCAACGCCGGCATCGCCGCCGCCGCGCTGGGCCTCGAGCCGTCGGCGCGCGTCCGCGACGTCGCATCGAGCTCGCGCGCCGCGCTCGGCGAGCTCGCCGCCGCGCTGCAAGGGCCGCGTAACAGCGCCGCCCACCTGGTCGTCGCCGCCGAACGCCGCACGCCCAAGCCGGCGAGCGTGCAGGAGATGATCTTCGGCGACGGCGCCGCCGCCGCGCTGGTCGGCAAGGGCGAACCCATCGCGACGCTGCTCGCGAGCCGCAGCACGCACGCCGACCTCGTCGACCACTTCCGCGAAACCGGCCAGGCGCACGACTACGGCTGGGAAGAGCGCTGGGTCCGCGACGAGGGCTACCTGAAGATCGCGGTCGAGACGATCCGCGAATGTCTCGCTGCTGCGAACATCAACGCCGGCGACGTCGCCCACTTCGCGATGCCGGCGCCGCTCGCCCGTGTCAACGATGCGGTCGCCAAGCGCCTGGGCATTGCGCCCGTGGCGCTCGTCTCGACCGAGCACGAGACGGTCGGCGACCTGGGCGGCGCGCAGCCGCTCGCCATGCTCGACATCGCCTTGCGCGCTGCAGCGCCGGGAGCGCTGATCCTCGTCGCCGCATTCGGCAGCGGCTGCGACGCTCTGCTCTTGCGCCGCAGCGCCGCACCCTGCCCCGGCGCCGCGCCCGACCCCGGCCGTCCATTTCGTAGGGGAGATTCCTGCATGCGAGGACTGAAAGGCAAGACCGCGATCGTCACCGGCGCGGGCAGCGGCATCGGCCGCGCGATCACGCAGCGCCTCGGCGCCGAAGGCGTGACCGTCGGCGTGTTCGACATCAACGCGAAGGGCGCCGGCGAGACCGTGCAGGCGATCGAAACGACCGGCGGCAAGGCCCTCGCCGTCGCTTGCGACATCACCGACTACGCCGCCGTCGCCGCCGCCGTCGCCGAGTTCGAGGCGCAGGCCGGCAAGGGCACCGACGTGCTCGTCAACAACGCCGGCTGGGACACGCCGATGCCCTTCCTGAAGACCGACGCCGCCTTCTGGAAGAAGGTGACGGCGATCAACTGGTTCGGCCCGCTGCACATGACGCACGCCGTCGCCCAGGGCATGGTCGCGAGGAAGGGCGGGCGGATCGTCAACATCGCGTCCGACGCCGGGCGGGTCGGCTCGTCGGGCGAGGTCGTCTACTCGGGCTGCAAGGGAGCGACGATCGCCTTCGCCAAGGCGCTGGCGCGTGAGGTCGCGCGCGCCGGCATCACGATCAACACCGTCTGCCCGGGGCCGACTGACACGCCGGCGATGGACGCCTTCGTCGGCACCGGCGAAGCCGGGCAGAAGATCCGCGATGCGATGGTCCGCGGCGTGCCGCTCGGCCGCATCGGCCAGCCCGACGACTACCCCGGCCTCGTGGCGTTCCTCGCCAGCGACGATGCCGCCTTCATGACCGGCCAGACGATCAGCGTCTCGGGCGGTCTGTCCATGCACGGATGAATCCAGGAGCAACGAAACATGACCAAGGAATACAAGGACATCCTCTACGAAGTGCGCGACGGCGTCGTGCGCATCACGATCAACCGGCCGGAGGTCTACAACGCCTTCCGCAACCAGACGCTCGAAGAGCTGATCGACGGCTTGCGCCGCGCCGACGAAGAGAAGAGCGCCAACGTGATGGTGCTTGCGGGGGCCGGCGACAAGGCGTTCTGCACCGGCGGCGACCAGAAGGTGCACTTGTCCGAAGACGGCCTGTACGGCCCGCGCGGAACGATCGGCATGCCGATCGAGGAAATGCAGACCGCATTGCGCGACCTGCGCAAGGTCTCGATCGCCAAGGTGCAGGGCTTCGCGATCGGCGGCGGCAACGTCTTCGCGACCTTGTGCGACCTGACGATCGCCAGCGAGAAGGCGGTCTTCGGCCAGGTTGGTCCGAAGGTCGGCTCGGTCGATCCGGGCTGGGGCACGGCGTACCTCGCACGCATCGTCGGCGAGAAGAAGGCGCGCGAGATCTGGTTCCTGTGCCGGCGCTACAGCGCCGCCGAGGCGGCGGCGATGGGCCTCGTCAACAAGGTCGTGCCGCACGACCAGCTCGACGCCGAGGTCGAGCAGTGGTGCAAGGAGATCAACGAGCTGAGCCCGACGGCGCTGACGATCGCCAAGCGCTCGTTCAACGCCGACACGGAGAACATCCGCGGCATCAGCTTCCTCGGCATCCAGACGATCAAGCACTACTACCAGAGCGACGAATCGAAAGAAGGCGTGAAGGCGTTCAACGAGCGGCGCAAGCCCGACTTCAAGAAATTCTCCTGACCCACGCGTTGCGATAGCTACCGCCTGCATGGACGACGACCTGATCCGCAGCGAGCTCGACGCCGACGGCGTGCTCGTCGCGACGATCGACATGCCCGACCGGACGATGAACGTCTTCTCCGCCGGGCTGATGGACGCCCTCGACGCGCTGATGGACTTGGCCGAGAGCGACGCCGCGGTGCAGAGCGTCGTCGTCACCTCGGGCAAGGCGAGCTTTCTCGCCGGCGCCGACCTCGTCATGGTGCGCGGCTACACGCAAAGCGCGAAGACGGCGACGCACGATGCGATGTTCGCGATGTGCGGCCGGCTCGGTCGCCAGTTCGTTCGCCTCGAGCGGTCCGGCAAGCCCTGGGTCGCGGCGGTCAACGGCATCGCCCTCGGCGGCGGGCTCGAGCTGGCCCTCGCCTGCCGCGTCCGCCTCGTCGGCGACGACCCGCGCATCCAGCTCGGAACGCCCGAGGTGCGCTGGGGCCTCCTGCCTGGCGCCGGCGGGACGCAACGGCTGCCGCGCCTGGCCCCTTGTGAGCCGGCGCTCGACCTGCTGCTGAGCGGCCGTTCGATCGATCCGGCGACCGCCGTGCGCCTGGGCATCTTCGCGCGCGCCTTGCCGGCAAACGCGCTGCTCGACGAGGCCAAGGCGGTCGCCCGCTCGCTGCATGGAACGCCTTACGACGCGACCGCGAAGTTCGCGAACTTGGCGCAAGCCGACGTGCCGCCCTGGAGCAAAGCTGAAGCGCGCGAAGCGGCACGCCGGCACGGCGTCGGCGAGGACGACTTCGAGCGCTACCCCGCGTACGGCGCGATCGCCGACTGCGTGTTGAAAGGCGCTCGTTTGCCGCTCGACGAAGCCACCATCGTCGAGATGCAGCAGTTCCTGCGCCTCATGTTCAGCCCGGTCGCCGGCCGCATGGTGCGCACGCTTTTCCTTGAGCGCCTGCGCGCCGAGCGCGAGCTCGCCGCGCCGCCCGGAGTGGCGGTCGAAGGCATCGGCAAGGGCCGGATCAGCGAGGCACTCGGCGCCTGGGCGGAAACGCTCGCGCGGGCGAAGCTCCCGCTCGCCGACGACACGAGCCTGCCTGCCGACACGCTCGAGCTCGTCGGCCGCGACGGCAGCCGCCGGCGCGTCGCTCTCGGCACGATCGAACACCCCAGCAGCGCGGCAAGTCCCTTCCCGCTCGCCGTCCTCTCGCCGGCAGGTCCGTACGGCCGCATCGTCGAAAGCGTCGGCGCCGACGCCGCGACGCACCCGCTCGTCGCCGCGCTCGCGGCGCGCCTGCGCGCGCTCGCCTGGAGAACGCCCGGGCCGGCGAGCCTGCTGCAACGCCTGCACGGCGCTGCGCTCGCCGACCAGGCAGCGATCGCCGTCGAGGCCGCCGCGGCCGAAGGCGCCGGCGACCCGCTCTTTCTCGACACTGCCGCGTGCCTGGCCGGCGTCACGCCGGCATGGAGCGGCGGCCCGCTGACCTGGGCCTGGGCCGAGCGCGAGGTGCTGCGCCCGCATCTCGACGCTTCGGCGCAGCGCCTGGGCGAAGCTCGAGCCGGCGCTGGCGCGCGACTTCGCATGATCGATCGCAGCCGCGTCGGCTTCGTGACCGAGCCGACGACCGAGCGCATCGACGCCTGGCGCGTCGAGCTCTACTGCCGGGCGACCGGCGAGACCGACCCCGTGTATTGCGACGAAGCCGCGGCACGCGCCGCCGGACACGCGCGCATCGCGGCGCGCCTGCCGGCATGACGACGACGCGCCTCGTCGACACGCTCGCGCCCGGTCTGCGCGTCTTCGTTTCGACGCTCGCCAACGAGTCGTCCCTGCTTGCCGAAGAGCTCGCCGCCGACCCGGAGCGCGCTCGCGGCGTCACGTTCTGCGGCGTGCAGTTCCCCGGCATCGACCGCACCGACTACCTGGGCGTCCATCCCGAGGCGCGACAAACCAGTTTCTTCATGTCACCCGCCGTGCGCCGCGGCCTCGGCCGAGGCCGCGCCGAGCTGCTGTCGCTCGACTACCTCGGCATCGCCCGCCATCTCGGCGAAAGCGAGCCGTACGACGTCGCGATCGCCCAGCTCGCGCCGCCCGACGCCGACGGCTGGTGCAGCGCCGGCCTCGCCTGCGATTTCATGCCGCTGGTCTGGCCGCGCGCCAGGCGCCGCGTCGCCCACCTGAACCCGCGGATGCTGCGCACGCGCGGGAGCTTTCGCGTCCACGTTTCGCAGATCGACGTCGGCGTCGAGCGCGACGCGCCGCTCCTCGACTACGCCGAAGCCCGGGCCGGCGACGTCGAGGCGCATATCGGCAAGCACGTTGCCGCACTCGTACACGACGGCGACACGCTGCAGTTCGGCATCGGCGCGGTGCCGATGGCGCTCGGGGGCGCGCTCGCCTCGCATCGTCGCCTGCGTATCCACGGCGGGCTCGTCTCAGGCGCGCTACGCATCCTGTGGGATTCGGGCGCGCTCGACCGCGACGCCCGCATCACGACCGGAGTCGTCCTCGGCAACGCGGCGCTGCGCGACTTCGCGGCGCGCCTCGAGCCGCTCTGGCTCACCGACGTGAAGCAGACGCACGATCCCGCGGCGATCGTCGCGGCGACCCGTGGCTCGCGTTTCGTCGCGATCAACAGCGCGGTCGAGGTCGACCTGTTCGGCCAGGTCAACGCCGAGCGCGCCGCCGGCGCCATCCAGGCCGGCGCCGGAGGCCTTCCGGCGTTCGCGCAGGCCGCGCTCGACGCACCCGGCGGTCGCCTCCTCGTCTGCCTCGGCGCGACGGCGAAGAAGGGCAGCGTCTCACGCATCGTTCCCACCCTCGGCGATACCGCCTTCTGCACGTTGCCGCGCCACCTCGCCGACGCCGTCGTCACCGAGCACGGCGTCGCCGAGCTGCGTGGACTCGGCCTCGACGCGCGCGCCGAAGCGCTCGTCGCGATCGCCGCGCCCGAACACCGCGCCGCATTGGCGGATGAGTGGACACGCATCCGTTCATCCTTGTGAGCGACCGTTCTTCGACCGTCGAATCCGCAGTGCCCGAAGGCTTCGTGCGGGCGCCGATCGGCGGCGCCTTCGCGCTGCAGAACGGGCCGCTCTACGCGCGCTGGCGCGACGCCAAGCTCGAGCTCGGCTTTCGCGTCGGGCCGCTGCACGTCATCCCGGCCAGGCCTGCCACGGCGGCATGCTCCTGATGTTCGCCGACATCCTGATCTCTACCGCCGCGCAGTACCAGGCCGACATCCCGCGCCAGTTCCTGCCGACGATCAGCCTGCAGACCGATTTCCTCGCCCCCGCGCGGCTCGGCAGCTGGGTGCAGGGTCGCACCGACATCCTGCGCGTGACCCAGCGGCTCGTCTTCTCGCAGGGCCTGATCGAAGCCGACGGCGAGCTCGTGATGCGCGCCAGCGGTGTCTTCCGCCGCGGCCCGTTGCTCCCCGATTCGGCGAGCGACGACACGCTGCGGTTACCGGGGATGCCTCCGAAGTTCGCCGCTCGCACATAGAAGAGACTGCCGCGCACGTCGCAGATCCTTTTCCGCCACGCACGCCTTTCGATCGGTTGCGCGAGGCCCGAGGGCGGCGCCCTGCCGGGGCTTAGCTGCGCCGCCCTCGCCTGCGGCGAGGGTGCGCTGCGGTGCTCGCTCCGCGAGGGCGGCTGCGATGCCACCGTTGCGGCGCCTCAGGTCACCTCCTGCGCATCGCCGCGCCGGCGCCGCAACCTCATGACTTCTCGCCGGTCCGACGCCGCAATGCGTCGTCGGATGCAGCGGCCCGTTCAGGGCCGATGCGAAGCCACCGCAGCCGCCCTCGTGGAGCGAGCAGCGCAGGGGACGTGGCCCGCGGGCCACGC
>DATMGW010000528.1:0-5496 GCA_035555295.1 Caldimonas sp. | reverse complement strand
AGGATTGTTCGAGGCGGCGTTGTAGGACGCCGCCGCGCAGTATAGCGGCCCAGTCTGGCGGCCCATTCACCCCATTTCCCCCTATGGTTGTATCTTCTGTTGCCGGTCCTCCGGACCCAACATACCCGGTCGACGATGCCGTCCTGCGGGCGATGGAGGTCTCGAAGCGCCATTGCAACGAGCTCTTGCCTGAGGCCGACTGGCTGGCAAAACTCGCGCGGTCGCAAGCAACAGGCGTGCCACTGCGCGTCAAGCTCGGGCTCGACCCGACCGCTCCCGACATCCATCTGGGCCACACCGTGGTCCTCAACAAGCTGCGCGAGCTGCAGGATCTCGGCCACACCGTCATCTTCCTGATCGGCGACTTCACCTCGATGATCGGCGATCCTTCCGGGCGCAACACAACGCGGCCGCCGCTCACGCGCGAGCAGATCGAGGCGAATGCGAAGACTTACTACGCGCAGGCCAGCCTGGTCCTCGACGGGGCCGGGACCGAGATCCGCTACAACTCCGAATGGAGCGATCCCCTGGGAGCGCGCGGCATGATCCAGCTCGCTTCGCGCTACACCGTCGCCCGGATGATGGAGCGCGACGACTTCTCGAAGCGCTTCAAGGCCGGCACGCCGATCAGCGTTCACGAGTTCCTCTATCCCTTGATGCAGGGCTACGACTCGGTGGCGCTGCAGTCCGACCTCGAACTCGGCGGCACCGACCAGAAGTTCAACCTGCTGGTCGGCCGCTCGCTGCAGGCCGAGTACGGGCAGGAGCCGCAGTGCGTCATGACGATGCCGCTGCTCGAAGGCCTCGACGGCGTCGAGAAGATGTCGAAGTCGAAAGGCAACTTCATCGCCTTGACGGAGCCGGCGAACGACATGTTTGCCAAGCTCATGTCGATCAGCGACACGCTGATGTGGAAGTATTTCGACCTGCTCAGCTTTCGCAGCGTCGACGAGATCGAGCGCCTGAAGGTCGAAATCGACGCCGGACGCAACCCGCGCGAAGCGAAGGTGCTGCTCGCCCGGGAGATCACGGCGCGCTTCCACGGGCCGGCGGCGGCCGACACCGGCGAGGCCGACTTCAACCTGCGCGCCCGCGGCGGCATCCCCGACGAGATCGACGCCGTCGCGCTCGACGGCGCGCCGCTCGGCATCGGGGCCGTCCTGAAGAAGGCCGGCCTGGCCCCCTCGACGAGCGAGGCGATGCGCCTGATCGACGGCGGCGGCGTCCGCGTCGACGGCGCGGTCGTGAGCGACCGCGCGCTGAAGCTTCCCGCCGGCACCTTCGTCGTCCAGGTCGGCAAGCGCAAGTTCGCCCGCGTGACGCTGCGCTGAGGGCACGCGTCGCGTCGCATCCACCGGCCCGAGCCTTGCAGGTCCGCGCGCTCCTTCGCCTTTCGGTCGTGGTCGCCGTCGCGACGATCGCGATGAAGACGCTCGCCTGGTACATCACGGGCTCGGTCGGCCTGCTTTCGGACGCGATGGAGTCCTTCGTCAACCTCGTCTCCGCGCTCTTCGCGCTGGCGATGGTGACCATTGCCGAGCGCCCGGCCGACGACGACCATCCTTTCGGCCACACCAAGGCCGAGTACTTTTCGAGCGCTTTCGAAGGCTTGCTCATCGCTGGCGCCGCGGTCGCCATCATCTGGGCCGCGGCGTTGCGCTTCATGCACCCGAAGCCGCTCGAAGGCCTCGGCCTCGGCCTTGCCCTGACCGTCGCCAGCTCGCTCCTCAACGGCGGGCTCGCCTGGAAGATGATGGCGGCGTCGCGCGTCCATCGCTCGGTTGCGCTCGAGGCCGACGCGCGGCACCTGTATGCCGACGTGTGGACGTCGGCCGGCGTCATCATCGGCCTCGGGCTCGTCTGGCTGACCGGCTGGATCTGGCTCGATCCGGTGATCGCCGTTCTCGTCGCCCTCAACATCATTCGCGAAGGCGCGCGCGTCGTCTGGGGCTCGGTCGACGGCCTGATGGACAAGGCGCTCGAGCCCGAGGTCCAGGCGCGCATCGATCGCACCCTCGCCCGCTTCGCCGAATCCTCGGTCCGCTTCGACGACATGGTGACGCGGCGCGCCGGCCGGCGCCGTTTTCTCGACGTGCACATGCACGTTCCGGCGACCTGGACGCTCGGCAGCGCCGCGGCGCTGCGCGGCGACGTCGAGCAGGCCCTGATGAGCGAGGTCGAGGGCCTGCGCGCCTCGATCCAGCTCCTGCCTTCGAACATGGAAGCGCATTTCAAGAGCGTCGAGGAGGTGCATTGATCGCGCTGCTGCAGCGGGTAGCAGCAGCGCGGGTCGAGATCGACGGGGTCGTCGCAGGCGAGATCGATCGTGGCTTGCTCGTCTTCGTCTGCGCCGAACCCGACGACAACGACGCCATCGCCGACAAGCTCGTCGACAAGCTGCTCAAGCTGCGCGTCTTCGCCGACGCGGCAGGCAAGATGAACCTGGATCTCGGCACGGTCGGCGGCGGCCTGCTCGTTGTCAGCCAGTTCACTCTCGCCGCCGACGTCTCGAGCGGCAACCGGCCGGGCTTCTCGCGCGCCGCCGATCCCGCCCTGGGCCGGCGCCTCTACGAGCGCGTCGTCGCGGCCGCGCGGGCGCGCCACGCGCCGGTGGCGAGCGGCCGGTTCGGCGCCGACATGCGGGTGCACCTCGTCAACGACGGGCCGGTGACGATCCCGATCTACTTGCGCTAGCTTAGCTAAGCTAGGTCAGCTGGTTGGCCAGCACCCGGGCGACGTGCCTGGCTTGCCGTGCGGCACCGTCGGCGATCTGCTGCCGGCAGCTCGTGCCGTCGGCGACGATCAGGGCGTCCGGGGCGCTGCGGATCGCAGGCAGCAGGCTCAGCTCGGCCATCTGCATCGAGACGGCGTAGTGCTCGGCCTCGTAGCCGAAGCTGCCGGCCACGCCGCAACACGAGGTCTCGATCAACGCCGGCTGCGCTCCCGGAATCAGTCGCAAGGCGTCGAGGACCGTGCCCATCGCACCGAACGCCTTCTGGTGGCAGTGTCCATGGACGAGGATTGGTTGCGCCGCCGGCTTCAGAGCGAGGGCGAAGCGCCCGGCGCGCGATTCGCGCATCACGAACTCCTCGAACAGCAGGGCGTTCCCGGCGACGGTCGCCGCGGCGTCGCCGAAGCCCATGACCAGCATCTCGTCGCGCAAGGTCAGCAGGCACGAGGGCTCGAGGCCGACGATGCCGATGCCGCGCTGCGCGAACGGCAGCAGCGCGTCGAGCAGCTCGCGCGCCCGGGCCTTGCCTCGCTCCGGCATCCCGGCGGTCAGGAACGTTCGGCCGCAGCACAGCGCACCGCCGCGCGATCCGGCGGCCACGTGGACCGCGTAGCCGGCAGCCCGCAGCACGCGCACCGCGGCGACCGCGTTCTCGGTGTCGAAGTTCGCGCTGAAGGTGTCGACGAAGAGGACGACCGGCTTCGCCGCGGCGAGCACGGCGTCGCGGCTCGCCAATCCGAGGGTCGGCGCGACGCGGAAGAAGGTGTCGCGCCGCCAGCGCGGCAGCGAGCGCTGCGCCGTCAGGCCGAGCCAGCTCTCGCTCAGTCGCGCGAGCAAGGGCGAACGGTTGCGCAGATTGAGCAGGCCGGCCAGGAGGCTTGCCGTCTTGGCGTTGTCGGGGAGCGTCGCGACCAGGCGGTCGCGCACGCTGAAGCCGAGGCGTGCCTTGCGCTCGGCCGTCGCCTCGATCTTCATTCGCGCCATGTCGACACCGGTCGGGCAATCGCGCTTGCAGCCCTTGCAGCCGACGCACAGCGCCAGCGCTTCGTGCACCGCGTCGCTCGCCAGCGGATGCGCGCCGTCCGCCCCTTCGAGCTGTCCGGACAGTGCCAGGCGCAACGTGTTGGCACGCCCGCGCGTCAGGTGCTGCTCGTCGCGAGTGACGCGAAAGCTCGGGCACATCGTGCCGGCGTCGAACTTGCGGCAGTGGCCGTTGTTGTTGCACATCTCGACCGCCTTGGCCAGGCCGCCGCTCGGGTCGCCGCCGCTGCCGGGCGCGCTCGTCGCCTCGGTGCGCGGATCGTTCTGCACGTCCCACGCCGACCAGTCGAGCACCGGGTGCAGCGCGATCGTCCGGTAGCCGGGCGCATAGCGGAACAGCCTCGCGTCGTCCATCTTCGGTGGGTCGACGATGCGGCCGGGGGCGAACAGGCCGATCGGGTCGAGCCGCGCCTTGATGGCGCGCAGCGCCGCGTCGATCTTCGGCCCGAACTGCCAGGCGATCCATTCGCCGCGGCACAGGCCGTCGCCGTGCTCGCCGCTGTAGGCGCCCTTGAACCTGCGGACGAGCTCGCTCGCCTCCTCGGCGATGCCGCGCATCTTCGCCGCGCCGTCCTTGCGCATGTCGAGGATCGGCCGCACGTGCAGGGTGCCGACCGAGGCGTGCGCGTACCAGGTGCCGCGCGTGCCGTGCCTCGCGAAGACTTCGCTCAGCGCGTCGGTGTAGTCGGCGAGGTGCTCGAGCGGCACCGCGCAGTCCTCGATGAAGCTGACCGGCTTGCCGTCGCCCTTCAGGCTCATCATGATGTTGAGGCCGGCCTTGCGCACCTCCCAGAGCGCCTTCTGCGGCGCCGCGTCGGGCATCTCGACGACGGCGCCGGGCAGGCCCAGGTCGGCGACGCGTTCGACCAGCGCTTTCAGCCGGCGCAGCAGCTCGGCCCGGTCGTCGCCGCTGAACTCGACGAGCAGGATCGCCGCGGGTGAGCCGATCAGCGCCGCCTCGATCGTCGAGCGGAACGCGGCATTGGCGCGCGCCAGGTCGATCATCGTCCGGTCGACCAGCTCGACCGCCGTCGGGGCAAGCGCGACGAGGTGCTGGGCCGCCTCCATCGCGGCGCGGAAGGTCGGGAAGTTGACGACGCCGAGGACCTTGCTGCGCGGCAGCGGCGCGAGCTTGAGCTTCAAGCTCTTGTAGAAGGCGAGCGTGCCTTCGGCGCCGACCAGCAGGTGCGCGAGGTTGACGCTGCCGTCGCTCGTGTACGGGCGCTCGCTCTGCGGCTCGAAGATGTCGAGGTTGTAGCCGGCGACGCGGCGCAGCACTTTCGGCCAGCGCGCCTCGATCTCGGCGCGATGATCGGCGGCGAGAGAGCGAACGAAGTCGGCGATGGCGCGTTCTTTGGCGCCGAGGCCGGCGACGGGCCCGAACGAGACGCTGCGGCCGTCGCTCAGCCAGGCGTCGATGCCGAGCACGTTGTGCACCATGTTGCCGTAGGCGATC
This sequence comes from Caldimonas sp., assembly GCA_035555295.1. Classification (GTDB taxonomy): domain Bacteria; phylum Pseudomonadota; class Gammaproteobacteria; order Burkholderiales; family Burkholderiaceae_C; genus Schlegelella_A. The sequence goes on along the minus strand of DATMGW010000528.1, from coordinate 268 downwards.
GAGCGCGAGCCGCACGAGTTGTTGCCTGCCATTCCGCCGATCGTCGCCTGCGCGCTCGTCGAGACGTCGACCGGAAACCACAGGCCCGCCGCCTTCAGCTGCGCGTTCAGCTCGTCGAGGATGAGCCCTGGCTCGACGTCGGCGGTCAGCGCCTGCGCGTCGACGGCGAGCAGCTTGCGCAGATGCTTGCTCGTGTCGACAACGAGCGCCGCCCCGGTCGTCTGCCCGCATTGCGAGGTGCCGGCGCCGCGCGAGAGTACGGGCGTTC
>DATMGW010000527.1:0-2439 GCA_035555295.1 Caldimonas sp. | reverse complement strand
GAATGACGAGCGCATGTCCATGGTGTGCCGCTTCGGAGCAATTCCGGCGAACTTGAGGAGCGCCCGGCTCAGCCCGCCGGGAATGTGCGATCCAGCACATGATTCTGGCCGCCCCGACTGGCGATCTTCAAGGCGCCGAGCCGATTGCCCAGGCGCGCCGAGCGCTCGAGCGACCAGCCGCGCTCGAGGCCGTACAGGAGCGCACTCCTGAACGCGTCGCCGCACCCGGTCGGGTCGACGACGCGTGTCGCTTCGACCCCGGCCAGACGCGTGCACCGGCCTTCCTGCCACACGTCGCAGCCCGCTGCGCCGAGAGTGACGACGACGCCGCGCAAATGCGAGCGCGACATCGCCTCGAGCGACTGGCCGGTCCGTTCGCCGAGCATCTGCGCTTCGTAGTCGTTGACGGCGACCCAGCTCGACTGGGCAACGAAGTGCCGCAGCTCGGCGCCGTCGAACATCGGCAGCCCCTGCCCGGGGTCGAAGACGAACGGGATCTTCGCGGCGGCGAGCTGCTCGGCGTGGCGCAGCATGGCCTCGCGCCCGTCGGGAGCGACGATCGCCAGGGCGATGTCGTCGCGCTTCGGAACAGCGGTTTCGTGCGCCGACTGCATCGCCCCGGGATGAAACGCGGTGATCTGGTTGTTGTCGAGATCGGTGACGATGAAGGCCTGCGCCGTCAACGCATCCTCGACGCTGCGCACGTGCTCGGTCGTGAGCCGCCACGACCGCAGCCGTTCGAGGTACTCCCCACCGTCGCTTCCTACTGCCGCGAGGACGATCGCGTCGCCGCCGAGCGCGGCGAGGTTGTAGGCGATGTTGCCGGCGCAGCCGCCGAATTCCCGGCGCAGGGTCGGGACGAGGAACGACACGTTCAGGATGTGCAGCTGGTGCGGCAGGATCTGCTCGCCAAAGCGTCCCTCGAACGTGGCGATGCTGTCAAAGGCGAGCGATCCGCAGATCAGGGTGGTCATGCAAGCTCCGTGTATGACAACTTCGAATCGGGCGTCGCCGTCTCAGGGATAGAAGATCTCGACCGTGTAGCCGGCGATGCGCGCGCTTCCCGCGCTCAGCATCAGTTGCATCGCCGGTTCCGCGCCGGGCGGCAGGATGGCGGCAGTGCCGAAATCGCGCGGCGACAGCGCACGCCGCGCGACGAGCCCGCCGTTCCCGTCGGTGAGCGTCAGGTCGATCGACGGAGCGGCGAGCGCGAGATGGCTGCGGTTGCGCAGGTTCACCGAGAGGACGAAGGCATCCTGGCCGATGGCGCGGGTCAGGGCCGTGCTCTCGAGCGATACGTCGTCGATGCGACGCGGTGCTTCGAGCGTGCATCCCGCGGCCCGGCACCACGCGGCCAGGGCTGGCCGCGCCGCCGGCCATTGCGACGCCAGCGCGTCGCGGAAATGGTGCGCGACTTGCGCCGCGAGGGCGATCGTACCGAACGCCGACAAGGTGACCAGTGCGACCCTTACCGGCCCGCCGCGCCAGCGTGCGCGCCGCTCGGCGCGGCGCAGGAAGTCCGGCTGCTGGCTCGCACTTTCGAGCGGCAGGTCGCCGGCGCCCGTGATCTGCGATTCGACGAGCTCCGGGTTCGGGGCCGAGGTGTTCTCGGCGAACAGGTCGGAATCGAAGCGCGCGTCGGAGAACTCGAGGCGGTCGCGGGCGTCGACCTGCACGGCGGGCGATCGATCGCCTTCGGCGCCGCGCTTTCTGAACAGGTGGGCGTCGATCGGGTCGGCGAGCAGGTCGTCGCGCGACGTCGGCGGGGCGGCGAAAGCCAGGTCGCTCGACGATCGCGGCTCCTGATGCTGCGGCGGGCCGCGCAGGTCGGCGAAGGAGGGCAGTCCTTCGGCGCTCGGCTTGGCCATCGATTCGTCCCACTCGGGAGGCGCGTGGCGCCCCAGGTCGAAGAGGCCCTCGAGCGCGTTGAAGACGGAATTGCAGCGACCGCAGCGAACCCAGCCCTCGGAGACCTGGAGCTGGTCCTGGACAACGCGGAAGACGGTTCCGCACGAGGAGCAGCGCGTCGCCAGACTCATCGCGAAATCATGCCATGCGACCCGGTCATTCCCGGACGCCGCTCATGAGGATCCAGCCGTCGTCGGCTTGCGCGACACGAAGCGGGAGCCATGGCGCATAGGCCTCGCGCACTTCGGCGGCCTGCGCCCCGAGGATGCCCGAGAGCAGCAGGTCGGCACCGGCGTCGAGATGCGACGCCAGCAGGGGAGCGAGCAGCCTGAGCGGCGTGGCGAGGATGTTGGCGACGATCAGCGAGTAGGCCCCGGCGACGCTCGCCGGGTCGCCCGCGCGCAGGCGAACGCCGTTGGCCAGGGCATTGGCGCGCGTCGCCTCGACGGCCGCAGGGTCGATGTCGACCGCGTCGATGTCCTTCGCGCCGAAGAGGCCGGCGGCGATGGCGAGCACGCCCGAGCCGCAGCC
>DATMGW010000526.1:0-3128 GCA_035555295.1 Caldimonas sp. | reverse complement strand
GCTCGCTTCACACTTATCTGCTCTCGCGACGCACTGCCGTCGCGTCGAGCCGCGCTGTCTACACTGGCCGGCTTTCCCGGCGATGAATCCCGACGCGCGAACCCTGTGGCAGGCGCCCAACTGGGGCCTGGCGATCCTGCTCGCCTGCCTCGGCATGCTCGGGCCGTTCTCGATCGATACCTACCTGCCGGCGTTCACCGGGATCGCCCAGGCGATCGGTGCCTCGCCGGTCGAGATGCAGCAGACGCTCTCGGCGTATCTGTTCGGCTTTGCCGTGATGAATCTGTTCCACGGCGCGCTCTCGGACAGCTTCGGCCGGCGTCCCGTCGTCCTCGGCGGCCTGGTCGTCTTCACGCTCGCCTCGATCGGCTGCGCGCTCTCGCAGCACGTCGGCGCGCTCGTCCTCTTCCGCGCCCTGCAGGGGATGTCGGCGGGCGCCGGAATCGTCATCTCGCGTGCCGTGATCCGCGACATGTTTCCGCCCGCCGACGCGCAGCGCGTCATGTCGCAGGTGACGATCTACTTCGGCGTCGCACCGGCGATTGCGCCGATGGTCGGCGGCTGGCTCTTCATCCACGCCGGCTGGCACGCGATCTTCTGGTTCCTCACCGGGGTGGGCATCGTCCTGCTGGTCGCCATCTGGAAGCTTCTTCCCGAGACGCTGCATCCCACGCATCGCCAGCCGATCCACCCCGGCCACCTGTTGCGCGCCTACTGGGGGCTCGGCAGCAGTCCGCGCTTTCTGACGCTTGCGCTGGCCAGCGGCATCCCGTTCAACGGCATGTTCCTGTACGTGCTTTCGGCGCCGGTCTTCCTCGGCGAGCACCTGCGACTCGCGCCGAGCGAGTTCGCCTGGTTCTTCGTCCTCAGCATCGCCGGCATCATGAGCGGCGCGTTCCTTTCCGGCCGCATGGCCGGCAAGGTCAAGCCGTCGCGGCAGATCCGCTACGGATTTCTCATCATGGGCGGTGTGTCCATCCTCAACCTCGTCCTCAACCTGCTCTTCGTCCCCGAGGCCTGGTGGGCGCTCCTGCCGATCGCGATCTATTCGTTCGGCTGGGCGATGATGGTCCCGGTCGTCACGCTGCTCGTCCTCGACCTCTTGCCGGAGCGCCGCGGCATGGCGTCGTCGTTCCAGGCCTTCATCGGCAGCTCGGCGAACGGCGTCGTCGCCGGCGTGATCGCGCCCCTGGTCATGCATTCGACGATCGCGCTCGCGGCGACGTCGCTGGCGATGATGAGCGTCGGCGTCTTCGCCTGGCTGTGGGTCAAACCCCGCCTCGTCCTGCCCGCGATCGAGAGACAATCGACGTCATGACGCTGTTTCTCGCCGGCCTCGTGCTTTTCCTCGGCGTTCACTCGGTCTCGATCGTGGCGCCCGGCTGGCGGCGGACCCAGGTGGCGGGGCGCGGCGAGGGTCCCTGGAAGGGCGTGTATTCGCTCGTCTCCGGCATCGGGCTCGTGCTCCTGATCGTCGGCTACGGCATGGCGCGCCGCGAGGCGATCGTTCTCTACACGCCGCCGGCGCTGCTGCGCCATCTCGCGCTGGCGATCATGCTGCCGGTGTTTCCCCTGCTCTTCGCCGCCTACCTTCCGGGCCGGATCCGCAGCACCACCAGGCATCCCTTTCTGCTCGCGACCAAGCTGTGGGCGACGGCGCATCTGCTTGCCAACGGCACGCTCGTCGACGTGCTGCTGTTCGGCGCCTTCCTCGTCTGGGCCGTGGCCGACCGGATCTCCCTGAAGCACCGTTCGGCCGCCGAAGCGCACGACGCGCCGGCGGCGCCGGCGCGTCCGATGAACGACTGGATCGCGGTCATCGGCGGCCTGGCGGCCTATGCCGTCATCGTTTTGTGGGCGCATCGCTGGCTGATCGGCGTCTCGCCGCTGTCGTAGGCTCCCGCGACGACGTGACGGCGATCGCTTCGCGTCCCGGGCTGCTCTTCGACGTGCCGCCGTACCGACTGTCCGGCGCCGTCTACGGCGTCCTGCTGAACCACCGCGCCGCTCTCGCCGCACTCGGCGACGCCGTCGACGCGGCGCCCTACAAGGCGGCGCCGAAGAGCGTCGTCCTCTACGTCAAGCCGCGCAACACGTTCGTCGAGCTGGGCGGGGCGGTACAGCTCGACGCCGGCGTCGCCGAGGTCGAGGTGGGCGCCGCGCTCGGCATCGTCATCGGCAGGGCGACTTGCGCGGTCAGCGAAAGCGCCGCCGCGGACTGCATCGCCGGCTACGTCATCGTCGGCGACTTCAGCGTTCCGCACGCGTCGTACTTCCGCCCGGCGATCCGCATGCGGGCGCGCGACGCGTCGCTCGTCGTCGGCCCGAGGGTCGTCGCCCGCAGCGACGTCGCCGATCCGGACGGCCTTCGCGTTCGCGTCTACGTCGACGGCCGCCTGGTGCATGAGACCGGCACCGGCGAGACGTTCAGGAGCGTCGCCCGGCTCGTCGCCGACGTGAGCGAGTTCATGACGCTGGCGCCGGGAGACCTCCTGCTCGCCGGCGTCGCTCCGGGCGCGCCGCGCGTCGCGGCGAATGTGCTCGTCGCGATCGAGATCGACGCCCTGGGCCGGCTCGAGACGCGAACCGTCGCGCCCGGAGCACCCGCATGAAGCGCGCGCGTGTCGCCTACAGCGGCGCGATCCACGAGGCGCTGCCGGACTCCGTCGCCGGGTCGATTCGGCTCGCCGACGGCCGCGTCGTCGCCGAAGACGCAGTCGTGTGGCTGCCGCCGTTCGAGGTCGGCACCATCATCGCGCTCGGGCTCAACTACGCCGACCACGCGAAGGAACTGGCCTTCGGGGCGCAGGACGAGCCGCTCGTCTTTCTCAAGGGCCCGGGCTCGCTCGTCGGCCATCGCGGGCAGACGCGCCGGCCCGCCGACGTGAGCTTCATGCACTACGAGTGCGAGCTCGCGGTCGTGATCGGCCGGCCGGCCAAACGCGTGCTCCGCGCCGACGCGATGGCGCACGTGGCCGGCTACACCGTCGCCAACGACTATGCGATCCGCGACTACCTCGAGAACTGGTACCGGCCGAACCTGCGCGTCAAGAATCGCGACGGCGGCACCGTGCTCGGGCCCTGGCTTGTCGACGCGGCGGATGTCGCCGCGCCGCCGCAGCTCGAGC
>DATMGW010000525.1:0-2920 GCA_035555295.1 Caldimonas sp. | reverse complement strand
TGCCGCCGCTGAAGGGAAGCGCGCTCGTCCTCGGCACGGTCGCGTTGTCGCTCGCGACCTTCATGAACGTGCTCGACACGTCGATCGCCAACGTGTCGATTCCAGCGATCGCCGGCGACATGGGCGTGAGCCCGTCGCAGGGCACGTGGGTCATCACCTCGTTTGCCGTCGCCAACGCGATCTCGGTGCCGCTGACCGGCTGGCTGACGCAGCGCTTCGGCCCGGTGCGCCTGTTCGTTTCGAGCATCCTGCTCTTCGTCATCGCGTCGTGGCTGTGCGGCCTGGCGCCCAACATCGGCGCGCTGATCGCCTTTCGCGTCGTCCAGGGCCTCGTCGCCGGGCCGATGATTCCGCTCTCGCAGACCCTGCTGCTGTCGAGCTACCCGCGTGCCAAGGCAGGCACGGCGATGGCGATGTGGGCGATGACGGTTCTCGTTGCGCCGGTGGTCGGGCCGCTGCTCGGCGGCTGGATCACGGACGACATCGCCTGGCCCTGGATCTTCTACATCAACATCCCGGTCGGCCTGGTCGCGGCCGCGTTCGCCTGGTCGATCTACCGCACGCGCGACCCCGGGCCGAAGCACGCTCCGCTCGACTACGTGGGCTTAAGCCTGCTCGTCGTCTGGGTCGGCGCGATGCAGATCATGATCGACAAGGGCAAGGACCTCGACTGGTTCGGCTCGAACCTGATCGTCGTGCTTGGCGTTGTCGCCGTCGTCGGCTTCGCCTTCTTCCTGGCCTGGGAGCTGACCGACAAGCACCCGGTCGTCGACCTGCGCCTGTTCGCGCGGCGCAACTTCCTGATGGGAACGATTGCCCTGTCCATCGCCTACGGGCTCTTCTTCGGCAATGTCGTTCTGCTGCCGCTCTGGCTGCAGCAGTACATGGGCTACACGGCGACTTGGGCCGGCGTTGCGCTGGCGCCGGTCGGCGTCTTCGCGATCCTGCTGTCGCCGTGGGTCGGCAAGAACGTCGCGAGGATCGATCCACGCCGGCTTGCGACCGTCGCCTTCCTCGGCTTCGCCCTCATCCTCTGGATGCGCTCGCGCTTCACCGTGCAGGCCGACCTGATGACGGTGCTCGTGCCGACGATCGTGCAAGGCGCGGCAATGGCCTTCTTCTTCATTCCGCTGCAGGCGATCATCTTCTCCGGCCTCGAGCCCGACCGCATGCCCGCCGCTGCGGGGCTGAGCAACTTCGCCCGCATTACTGCCGGCGCGATCGGCACGTCGATCTTCACGACGGCGTGGGAGGATCGCGCGACGCTGCATCACGCTCAGCTTGCCGAAAGCATCAACCGCGGCAACGACGCGGCGACGCTCGCACTCGGGCAACTGGGCTCGAGCGGCTACGACGCCGCGCAGTCGCTCGCGACGATCAACCGCATGGTCGATGTGCAGTCGTACACGATGGCAGCGACCGACCTGTTCCTGCTCTCGGCGGGGCTCTTCCTCGTCCTGCTCGTCCTCGTCTGGCTGACGCACCCGGCGCCGGGCGGCGCCGCGGCGGCCGGCGGTGCGCATTGAGCGTCTACAGCCGCAGCTTTCCCGCGTACCCCGTCATCTCGAGATAGCCGCGCCCGATGCTCTTCCCGTCGGCGTCGTGGAGCTGCGACAGGCCTTCCCAGTAGATCGCTCCTGTGCTGGCGCGGCTGTCGAGCTCCTGGTCGTCGAGGAGCGCCTTGACGGCGAAGCGACCGAGCGGCGTGGCGACCGACCACTCGACGGGGTAGCTCGCCTTCGACGCCGGGCTGACCCAGCGCCGCCCCGCGTCGAAGGCGACTTCGCCGGCGGCGAAGATGCGCGCCTCGGCGCCGGCCTGGCGATGGCTTCCTCCGGCCCACAACGTCGTGCCGTCAGCGCGGCGTACGCGAAAGGCCATCAGCGCTGCGCCGTCGTCGAGATTCATGCCGATCCAGTCCCAGCCGACGGCGGCGGGGTCGAGCGGCGAATCGCTCCATTCGTGGTCGAGCCATGCGCGCCCCGACACCGCGACCGGCGTGCCGCGATCGAGGGCCAGCGTGCCGCGCACCGCGAGCTGCGGCTCGCTGTAGTAGCGGCTCGACTGCTCGCTGCGCGGTCCCTTGCGCGACACGCCTGCGACGCCCTGCAGGAGCGGCGGCTGCGTCGCATCGAGGACGAGGTCGAAGCGGAATCCCGCCGTCTCGCTCGCCGCGCTGGCCCGGTAGCGGCTCAGCGCGCCGGCGCGCTCGCGTTCGAGTCGCCAGCCTCGCAGGAGCACGGCCGTGTCGTCGCTCGACGCTTCGGCGATCCCGAAGCCGCGCCGCGCGATGCGCTGGTCGTGACGCAGCCGGGCCCGCTCCAGGTCGGTGACGGCGGCGTGCGCGAAGATGAGCTGGTTCGCCTCGAAGCGGCTCGCGTCGGCACCGAAGATTCCGGTCGCGGCGCGAAAGAAGGTGATCTGGAAGCCCCATGTGCGCGCCGCCGCCGCGAGGGCACCGGTGACGTACCACCATTCGATCCGCGACGCTGGATGGGCCCCGTAGTCCCGGGGAAAGACGAGGGCCGGCGAGGCCGCGTTCGTCGCTGCCGCGAGCCTCGGCGCGCAGGCGGCGGCGAGGGCCAGAGCGATGGTGCGGCGCGAGAGCATCGGCCGAGCATGGCACAGCGGCGAAGCGAACGCCTCGACGCGTATCGAGCTTCGGTCAAGGGGGGAACGCCGCTTGAACGCGCTGCCGCTTTGCACTAGCCTGCATCGATCGCTGCCATCGGCAGCGGCATACGATCCGTCTCGAAGAACAAGGAGTTCACCATGCGTCGCTCGAACCTCGCTCTTTGCCTGGCCGCTTGCGCGGCATTCAGCCTGGCCGCCTGCGGCTCGATGATGACGAAGTCGGACATGACCTTCTTCGTCTCGAGCGCGAACTCGGGCAAGGGCGCCGACCTGGGCGGCCTGGCCG
>DATMGW010000524.1:0-6168 GCA_035555295.1 Caldimonas sp. | reverse complement strand
TCTCGCTTTCCGCGGCGAAGCCGACGCAGTACGGCGGCTTGGCCAAGCGCGCGACGGCGGCGAGGATGTCGGGGTTCTCGACCAGCTCGAGCGCCGGGACGGCGTGACCCTCGCCCTTCTTCATCTTCTCGCCGGCGGCGCGAGCGACGCGCCAGTCGGCGACCGCTGCGGTGGCGACGAACACGTCGCTGTCGCTCGCCGCGGCCAAGGCCGCGTCGTGCATCTCAAGCGCCGTCGTCACGTCGATTCGCCTGACGTGGCGCGGCGTGGCAAGGGCGACCGGGCCGGCGATCAAGGTCACGTCGGCGCCGGCCTCCGCCGCCGCGCGCGCGATCGCGAAGCCCATCTTGCCGCTCGATCGATTGGTCAGGCCACGCACCGGATCGATCGGCTCGAAGGTCGGCCCGGCGCTGACGAGCACGCGCTTGCCGGCGAGCAGCTTCGGCTGGAAGAAGGCGATCAGTTCGTCGCGCAGCTCGGCCGCCTCGAGCATGCGCCCGTCGCCGAATTCGCCGCACGCCTGGTCGCCGCTGCCCGGCCCGAGCACGGTCGTGCCGTCGGCCGCTAGCTGGGCGAAGTTGCGCTGCGTCGCTGGGTGCGCCCACATCTCGCGATTCATCGCCGGCGCGACGAGCAGCGGGCAACGCTCGATCGGCCGGGCCAGGCAAAGCAGCGAGAGCAGGTCGTCGGCGCGACCATGCAGAAGCTTGGCGACGAAGTCGGCGCTCGCCGGGGCGACGAGGACGGCGGCGGCCTCGCGCGTCAGGTTGATGTGCGCCATGTTGTTGGCTTCGCGAGCGTCCCACTGGCTGGTGAAGACGGGACGGTTCGATAGCGCCTGCAGCGTGACTGCGGTGATGAAATGCTCCGCAGCCTCCGTCATGACGACCTGCACCGTGGCGCCGGCCTTGATCAGCTCGCGAACCAGTTCGGCCGCCTTGTAGCAGGCGATGCCGCCGGTGAGGCCGAGCACGAGGTGCCGCCCGGCGAGCTCGACGGAGGAGGATGAGGGTTCGGTTGAATTCACGACGGCCGGCGATTATCGGTGCGCTGGCGTTGCACCGCGTTCCATCAGGCTTTGCGCGCTGCCGCCAGCAACGGATCGATCATCTCCTTGGCGGCAGCGCCGCCCCAGTCGAGATCTCCCAGCACCGTCGTCGTCGGCAGTCCGTTGCGGCCGATCAGAACGGTGCTGGGAAAGACGCGCGGGGTCCACTCGGTCGTCGCATCGCCGTCGGCGTCGAGGAGGATCGTCGCGCTGTACGGCATGCGCTCGAGAAAACCGCGAATGATCTCGGCCGTTTCGCGATAGTTGATGGCAAGCACCGTGAGGCCCTGCTCGCGGTGATGCCTGGCAAGGGCGTCGAGCGACGGCATCTCGGCGCGGCAGGGCTCGCACCAGGTGGCCCAGAAGTTGAGCAGGACGACGCGGCCGACGAGCGCCTCGAGGCCCCAGCGCTTGCCGTCGAGGTCGGTCAAGTCGAGAGCGGGCACGGGCTTTGCCGCCGGCCAGGGACGAACGACGTACGCGGCCGCGGCACGATCGACGAGCCACGGCGTCGCGAGCGTCGCCGCGCCGATTGCCAATGCCCGGCGGCGTGTCGGGAAGTGAGAAGGCGCAGTGCTCATGCCATGCATTTTGGGCGATTGCGCTAAGGTGTGAAGTTCGGCAGCCGACAGACGGCGCCGCCCCAGGAAGAAAGCGACCATGGCCGAATCGAAAGCTCCTCGCTTCCTGCAGACCGGAATGACCGATCCGGCGGCCGAGCACGCCGCCGCGATCGCGGCGCTGCTCGCCGATCGGCCGAGCATCGCGCCGAAGTTCTTCTACGACCACCTCGGCTCGACCTTGTTCGAAGCGATCACCGAGCTGCCCGAGTACTACCCGACCCGGACCGAGGCGTCGATCTTCGCGGCGCACGCGACGGCGATGGCCGAGGCCGTCGGCTCCGCGATGGCCCTGATCGATCTCGGCGCCGGCAACTGCGCCAAGGCGGCGGGCCTCTTTCCCCTGCTCGAGCCGAGGCGCTATATCGCGATCGACATATCGGTCGAGTTCCTGCGCGACGCCCTGCGTCGCCTGCAGCGCGAGCATCCGCAGCTCGACATCGTCGGCCTCGGCCAGGATTTCTCGTCGGCCATCGAGCTGCCGCCCGAGCTTGTCGGCGAGGCTCGTCCGGTGTTCTTCTATCCGGGCTCGAGCATCGGCAATTTCAGCGGCGGCGAAGCGCTCGCCTTCCTGCAGCGCGTTCGGGCCCGTGCCGCGGGCGGCGGCCTGCTGATCGGCGTCGACCTCGTCAAGCCTTCCGACGTCCTCGACGCCGCCTACGACGATGCGCTCGGCGTCACGGCGGCCTTCAACCGCAATGCGCTGCGCCATCTCAACCGGAGGATCGGCAGCGATTTCGACGTCAGGCAATGGCGCCATGTGGCGTTCTTCAGCGCCGCTGCCTCCCGCATCGAGATGCACCTCGAAGCGCGCGAGGCGCTGACGGTCGCCTGGCCAGGCGGCAGGCGCATCTTCGCCGCCGGCGACCGCATCCACACCGAAAACTCGCACAAGTACGACATCTCCGGCTTCAGCGCGCTGCTCGAAAAGGCCGGCTTTAGGGCGCCTCGGCACTGGACCGACGCGGCGGGCTGGTTTGCCGTCTTCTGGGCCGTCGCCTGAGGCACCACTCCTGCCGGCGCATCTACCGGATCGACCGCCGTCGGCACTTGCTCAGCGGTCGGCGAGAAAACGCAGCAGCCGCGCTTGCGAGGAGCGCCGCGCCGCGGCGTTGCCGCCGATGTGGACACCCTGCCCCGGGTTGACGCCGTTCGGCACGTCCTTGCGCAAGCGAACGGGCGAGTCGGAATCGAAGCCGTGATAGGCGCCGGCGTAGATTTCGATCTCGGGCTTCGGATCGTGTGCGGCGCGAGCGAGAGCGCGGCACGGCGCCGCCGCCGTCCAGTCGTCGGCCTGCCCGACCAGCAGCAGCAGCGGCCCCGTCGGCTCGTAGCCGCGACGCAGGTCGGCCTCGCATCCCGGATAGAACGCGACGGCAAAGGCCGCCTTGGTCAGCGCCGCGGCGACGTCCGGATGGTGCGCGTTGGTCGCCGCGAGCACGGTGCTGCCGCCGTTCGACCAGCCGACGAGCCCGATCTTCTTCGCGTCGACGTCGGCCCGCTCGGCGAGATAGGCGACGGCGCCGAGCGCGTCGAGCCGGCGGTTCGCCTGCGTCACGCGGCGCCTGCCGGCACGCTGGGTGCACAGCTCCGTCTCGTAGCGCGGCGTCAGCGAATCGACGACGAGGACATGGAAGCCCGCAGCGTTGAACGTCGCCGCGTATTCGCGCATCCGCCTGTCGAGCTGGCCGCGCCGGTCGTAGATGCCGCCGCAGCCGTGGAACAGCGCCACCGCCGGCGCCGGTGACGCGGACACGGGAAACCAGAAGGCGGTCAGCACGACCGGCGCGCTCGCCTCGCCGTCGAGGCTGGGAAACGAGACACGCTCCTGCGCGTGCAGCGGCGCGAGGAAGGTCGCAGCGACCAGGCCGACGATCATTCGCAACACGGTGCGCAGATCAGGCATCGGCGCTCGCGGGCGGCCCGATCGACGGCGGATCGGGGTGGATGCGCGCCATCGCGAAGGCATCGACGTAGCGCCCGTCGCGCATCGCGTAGCCGCGGTGCCGGCCCTCCGTTTCGAAGCCGAACTTGCGATACAGGGCGATCGCCGCGGCGTTGTCGACGTAGACCGTCAGCTCGATGCGCAGCACGCCCATCCAGCGGTCGGCGTAGTCGCACATTGCCTGCATCAACGCCGTGCCGACGCCCTGACCCTGCCCTTCGCGCGCGACCGAGATGCCGATGACTGCGGCGTGGCGGCGCCGCAGCATCGGACCGACCGGATGCAAGCCGGCCGTGCCGACGACCTCGCCGTCCCGCTCGGCGACGAGCGACAGATCGATCTTGCCCGGCGCCGTGCTCTCGGCGAGGCGGGCGCGCCAGGCTTCTTCGCTGGCGTGCGGCATCTGCATCAGACCGGGGAAGATCGCCGGATCTCCCATGATCCGGGCATAGGCGGCCGCGTCGCCCGGAGTCGCGCGGCGGATCGTGATCGGCGTCGTCATCGGCTCTCTCTCAAGGGCCTGTTCACACTACGGGCCCTGGCTTCGTGGCCGCGTAGTGAAGAAAGACTTCGTCGCCCTCCTGCTCTGCGGCGAGTAGGCGCAGGCGGCGCAGATCGGCGAGATCGAATCCCGGCCCGTCGACGAGGCTCGGCGCGGTGCCGCCGACAACGAGCGGGCACAGCGTCACGTGCATCTCGTCGATCGCGTCGGCGGCGAGGAACTGGAACAGGAGGTCGCCGCCCGCTTCGACGAGCAGGCTCTCGACGCCGCGCCGAGCGAGTTGCTCGATGATCCAATTGACCGGTGGGCTGCCCTCGCCCCCCCAGCCCTCGGCCTCGGCGGGAAAGTCGTGGCGAAGCGCCGCGGCGCGGGTCAGAAAGAGCGGGCGGATCGCCGTTTCACCGAGGAACTCGGCCGTGACGGGCACCTCGAGCGTGCGCGTCACGACGACGTTCCACGGCCGCCCGCGCAGGCGCGCCCGGTCGTCGACGTCGGGCAGCGACGGATGCGGCCAGTTGCGGAAGGTCGCGCCGCCGACGAGGACCGCGTCGGCCTCGGCACGCAGGCTGCTCATGCGCGCATGGTCGCGCCCCGAGCCGAAGAATGCGAAGCGGCGCTCTCGCGTGTTGATGCGGCCGTCGAGAGAGATCGCCGTGTTGCTGACGACCTTCATCGGCTCCGGGTGATCTGCACGCCCGCCCATTCGAGGCCTTGCACCGGCGGACGCTTCCGCACCGACACCGTGACGTGGTCGACCAGCGGGCTCCTCAACGCGACCTCGGCCAGGACCTCGGCGACGCTCTCGATCAACAGGTATTCGCGGCCCTGCACGGCATCGATCATCTCGCCGGCGAGGCGATAGTCGACCGTCTTCTCGAGGTCGTCGGCGACGCCGGCATCGCGCAAGGTTGGGCAGTAGAGGCGAATGCCGACGCGCAGCGACTGCGGCGTCGCGCGCTCGGGGTCGGTGCAGCCGACGCGGCACGGCACTTCGAGTCCTTCGAGGAACAACTCGTCCATCAGGAGTGCTCCTCGACCCAGCCTCGCACCGAGGCCAGGGCCGCACCAAGCCGCGACGGATCGTTGCCCCCGGCCATCGCCATGTCCGCCTTGCCCCCGCCCTTGCCGCCGACCTGCTGCGCCACGAAATTGACGAGCTCGCCGGCCTTGATGCGCGAGGTGCTGTCGGCCGTCACGCCGGCAGCGATCTGGACCCGGCCGCCCTCGACCGCCGCGAGGACGACGACTGCCGTCTTCAGCTTGTCCTTGAGCTTGTCGAGCGTCTCGCGCAGCGTCTTCGCGTCGGCGCCGTCGAGGCGCGCGGCGAGCACCTTGAGACCCTTGACCTCGATCGCCTGCGCGGCGAGATCGCCGCCTTGGGCCGAAGCGAGGCGGCCCTTCAGCGCCGCCAGCTCCTTTTCCAGCGAGCGCACGTGCTCGAGGACCTGGCCGAGGCGTGCCGGCACCTCGGCAGGCGCCGCGCGCAAGGCGCCGGCGAGTCGGTGCACCGTGCCTTCGAGCGACTGCACATAGGTGAGTGCGTTCTCGCCCGTGATCGCCTCGACGCGACGGATGCCGGCGGCGACGCCGCTCTCGGCGACGATCTTGAACAGGCCGATGTCGCCGGTGCGCTGCACGTGCGTGCCGCCGCACAGTTCGCGGCTCGTGCCGATGTCGAGAACGCGAACCTCGTCGCCGTACTTCTCGCCGAACAGCATCATGGCGCCGAGCTTTTGCGCTTCCTCGATCGGCATGACGCGCGCGCTCGTCGCGTGGTTGTCGAGGATCTCGGCGTTGACGATCTGCTCGACGCGACGGATCTGCTCGTCGGTCAGCGGCGCGTTGTGGGCGAAGTCGAAGCGGGTGCGCTCGGCATCCACCAGCGAACCCTTCTGCTGCACGTGACCGCCGAGGACCTCGCGCAGCGCCTTGTGCATGAGGTGGGTGGCGCTGTGGTTGCGCACCGTCCTCGCCCTCTGCTCGGCGTCGACCCTGGCCTGGACCCTGTCGCCGACGCGGATCTCGCCTTCGACGACGCGGCCCTCGTGACCGA
>DATMGW010000523.1:0-5671 GCA_035555295.1 Caldimonas sp. | reverse complement strand
GAAACGGAGCACGCCGGCCGCCCGCGGCTTTGTTCGCTCGAAAGCAGAATGGATCACGGCAGACCGACCGGCACGGTCGAGCGCATCTTTCAAGCCAGCGCCACCGTCTCGGCACTCTTGCCCACCACCGGCAGCTCATTCGCCTTGGCCAGCATCGCCTGGAACAGGACGTTGCCGCCGGCTTCGATCCACTCGGGCTTGGCGTCTTCGATCTCGTTGTGGCTGATGCCGCCGACGCAGGGAACGAAGATCATCGCCGTCGGCGTCACCTTCGACATGTAGCAGGCGTCGTGGCCGGCGCCGGAGACGATCTCGCGCGTCGAGTAGCCGAGCCTCTTCGCGCCGGAGCGGACCATCTCGACGCAGCTCTCGTCGAAGTGGACGCAGTCGTACTGGAAGATCTGCTTCAGGTCGTGCTCGAGGCGGTGCGCCGCCGCGATCTTCGCGACGCCCTCCTTCAGCTCGGCGTCCATCTGCGTCAGCTCGTCGTTGATCGGGCAGCGGAAGTCGACCGTCAGGAAGGTCTTGCCGGGAATGACGTTGCGCGAATTCGGGTAGACGTTGAGCATGCCGACGGTCGACACGGCGAGCGGCGCATGCTTCAGGCCGATCTCGTTGACGAGCTGCACGACCTTGGCGGCGCCGAGCAGCGCGTCGCGGCGTACGCCCATCGGCGTCGGCCCGGCGTGCGAGTCCTGCCCGGTCAGCACGAGCTCGTACCAGCGCTGGCCCTGCGCGTCGGTGACGACGCCGATCGTCTGCCCTTCGTGTTCGAGGATCGGGCCCTGCTCGATGTGCGTCTCGAAGAAGGCGTGCACCGGGCGGTTGCCCATCGGCTCGGCGCCGAGGTAGCCGATCCGCGCGAGCTCCTCGCCGATCGTCTTGCCCTGCTGGTCGGTCCGCGAGTGGCCGTATTCGAGCGAGAACACGCCGGCGTAGACGCCCGAGCCGACCATCGCCGGGGCGAAGCGCGAGCCCTCCTCGTTCGTCCACACGGAGGCCTCGACCGGCCGCTCGGTCTCGATCCCCAGGTCGTTCAGGGTGCGGATCACCTCGAGGCCGGCGAGGACGCCGTAGACGCCGTCGAAGCGGCCGCCGGTCGGCTGGCTGTCGAGGTGGCTGCCGGTGCCGACCGGCGCCAGGCTGTTGTTGCGCCCGGGCCGGCGCGCGAAGATGTTGCCCATCTGGTCGATCTTGACGCCGCAGCCGGCGTCCTTGCACCACTGGACGAACAGGTCGCGGCCCTGCTTGTCGAGGTCGGTCAGCGTCAGGCGGCAGACGCCGCCCTTCGGCGTGGCGCCGATCCTGGCCATCTCCATCAGGCTCGCCCAGAGGCGGTCGCCGTCGATCTTCAGCTCAGCCATGACGTACTCCTCTTCGGTCCGGGGAAGCCCCGTTTATGCCCGCTTCGGGCGCGGTCGTCCAGCAGGCACATTCTGACCCGGCGCGAGCATGAAAAGTGCCAGCGCCGCCGCTGTCGTTGCCAGACGCTCAGGCGACGGGCGAGCGCACGTGCTCGGGTCGCACGCCCATGCCGAGCAGGCGCGCGAACAGGCGTTGCAGCGCCGGCACGGCCGTGAGCACGCGCATCGGCAGCGGCACCTGCAGGTCGGCGTTGGCGCCGCTCAGCACCGGAACGAGGACGTTGCTCTGGATCGCCACCTGCACGGCTTGCGTCGCCCGGGTCGGCCAGACGCGGCGCCGCCGCACCGCGTCGAGGTCGTCTGCGCCGACGCTGCCCCGGCGCAGCTTCGCAGCGAGGAGGTTCGCGGTGGCGACCGCGTCCTGGATCGCCAGGTTGATGCCGACGCCACCGACCGGCGACATCGCGTGCGCCGCATCGCCGATGCAGAGCAGCCCAGGCTTCGACCACTGCGTCAGGCGGTCGACGGCGACGGTCAGCAGCTTCACGTCGTCCCAGGAGCGCACGTCCGCCATGTGCGGCCCCAGGATGGCCGCGGCCGTCGTCACCTGGCTGCGGAACACCTCGATCGGCTGCCTGCGCAGGTCGTCGGCGCCTCCCTTCGGAACGACGAAGGCGCACTGCCAGTAGTCGCCGCGGTCGAGGGTGACGACGATGTGGCCGGGGCCGATGCGCGCCAGGCTCGTGTCGAGGGCGGCCGGATCGCGCGCGACGCGAAACCAGAGGACGTCGATCGGCGCGCCGACGTCCTCGACGGCGAGGCCCGCCGCGGCGCGCACCGTCGAGTGCCGGCCGTCGCAGCCGATCGTGCAATCGGCGCGGATCTCGAACTCGCCCTCGGCGTCGCTGCCGCGAACGCCGAGCACGCGGCCGCCGTCGGTGACGAGGCCGGTCGCGTTCGCGCGCATGCGCAAGGCGAATGCCGGCAGCTTCCTTGCCCGGGACGACAGGAAGTCGAGGAACTCCCACTGCGGCATCATGGCGATGAAGGCGTAGCGCGCAGGCAGGCCGCGAAAGTCACCGAGCTGGACGTGCTCCTTGCCGAACCAGCCGCCGATCACGCGCAACGGCTGGTGTGGCCGGTCCAGGAAGGCATCGAGCAGGCCCAACTCGTCCATGATGCGCAGCGTCGACGGATGCACCGTGTCGCCGCGGAAGTCGCGCAGGAAATCGCCGTGCTTCTCGAGGACGACGGTCGCGACGCCGGCGCGCGCGAGCAGGTAGCCGAGCATCATCCCGGCCGGCCCGCCGCCGACGATGCAGCAGGTCGTCGTTGTCGAGCTGCGAGCTTCGCCGGGCATGGCGCGCGTCCGTCAGTTGCGGACCGCCGGGTCCCAGTGCTCCGCGATCTTTCCCGATTCGAGGCGGAACATGTCGAACCACGTCGTCGTGAACTTCTTCGTCGCGTCCTTCGGGTCGACGCCTTCCCTGACGAAGCTCAGGACGACGAGATCGCCGTCGGCGACGATCGCGACGAGCGGCGCCTTCACCTTCGCTTCGATGGGCTGCGGCTTGACCCGCTTCGAGAAGAAGTCGATGAAGGCGGCCCGGCCGGTGGCGACGTTCGGGTTGTGCTGGATGTAGCTCTCCGCCATGTACTTGTCGGCGAGCTCCATGTGGCCGGCCTCGAAGACCTCGCGCCAGAAGTCGTAGACGAAGCGCTTGTTGGCAGCCAGGCGCGCGTCGCTGCTCGCGAGCAGCGCCGCATGGTCGGGCTGCGCGACGACGGCCATCTGCGCGGCGGCCGCCACCGGCAGGGCGAATGCGACGACGAGGAGAGCGATTCGGGCAAGCGGAGTGGTCATGGCGGTTCCGATCGAAGCGTCGAGAAGGAAGAGGACGAATGCGCCGGCGCCGAGTATCGCGTGACCGCGATCACAAGGGAAAGTCGTAGCGGATGAAGCCGTGGCAGCGCGCCACCTTGTCGTAGAGCGCTCGCGCCGTCGCGTTCTTGTCCTGCGTCAGCCAGTAGTAGCGCGCGGCTTTCTCGCGGCGCGCGGCGTCGGCGACCGCTTCGATGAGCGCGCGCGCCACCCCGCGGCCGCGCGCGTCAGGGGCGACGAAGAGATCCTGCAGGTAGCAGGTCGTCCGTGCCCACGTGCTGGCGTGGAAGAGATAGTGGGCGATGCCGACGAGGCGACCGGAGTCGTAGCCGCCCAGCCCGTGTACGGCCGATCCGTCGAGCAGCCGCTGCCACGCCGCGTCGTATTCGTCGGGCGCGAGCGTCGTTTCGTAGAAGGTCTTGTAACCGCGCGCGAGGACCTCCCAGGCGGGCCGGTCCGTGGCCGAAAGCGGAGCGATGCGCAGGCTCACGCGACTCTCCTGGGTGCCGCCGTCGCCGCATCGCCGGTGTTCGGCGTTCCCTTCGGCTCGATGAGCAGCAGATGCACCTCCTCTTCGGCGACCGGCCGGTGCTCGACACCCTTGGGGACGATGTAGAGCTCGCCCGGCCCGAGGCGCACCGGGCCGTCGCGCAGCTCGATGACGAGGCGGCCCTTGAGGACGAGGAAGAAGTCGTCGGTGTCGTCGTGCTTGTGCCAGACGAACTCGCCCTGGGCCTTGACGACCATCACGTCGTGGCCGTTGAACTGCGCCACGGTGCGCGGTTGCCAGTGCTCGGCGAAAGTCGCGAGCCTGGCTTCGAGATTCACCGCGCCCGATCGGGCGGGGCGACTCTGGGGAGATGCTTCTTCCTGGTTCATTCGTGGTTCCAGCTCAGGCGCGAGCCTTCCAGCGCAACAGCCCGACCGCGATGGTCGTGTAGTAGCCGGCGAGCATGCCGAAGACGAGCAGGGTCAGCGCGCTGCGCGCGAAATCGGTCGACGCCGCATCGACCGGTGCGCCGTTCAGGTACAGCTGCGCGTAGCGCCAGCCGATGCGAACGATGAGCAGCACGGACAGGGCCACGCCGAGGTAGGGATTGGGCGTGTAGTAGAGCCCTTCCGGCGTCGCCTCGAAGCGCATCAGGCGCAGGCCGTAGACGCCCAGCGCAACGCCCATGCCGCAGCCCGCCAGCAAGCCGAGCACCGACAGCGGATTGACGAAAGCGGTGAGCAGGAGCAGCAGCGCGAGGAGCGGAAACAGCACGATCGTGAGCCACGGGCGCACCGGCGACAGGCGCTGGCGGCCGACCGCCCGCCGCACCCGCGAGACGACGCGCCAGAGGACGAATGCGGCGATGCCGACTGTCAGCGCGAACGACGGATGCATCGGCGCGGCCATCAGCGCAGCTCCGCAGGAAGATGGCCGACCGACTCGAGCAGGGCGCGGTGCGCCGCGTTGTCGACGGGCCGGTGCCGGACGGTCGTGCTCGCCGGATAGCGGTCCAGATAGTTGTCGCCCTTCCAGCGCCGCGCCGGCCGGATCGGCCGCGGCACGAAGCCGCCGCCGCAGTTCGGGCAGACGTTGCCGAGCAGCGTTGCGACGCAGGTCGCGCAGAAGGTGCACTCGAAGCTGCAGATGCGCGCCTCGATCGAAGACGGCGGCAAACGCTTGTTGCAGTGCTCGCAGGCGGGGCGCAGTTCCAGCATCGCGAAACTCCTGTTCCGAAAAGGCGCAGCGCGCTCGCGGCCGGCGCGGCGCGAAGCGAGGCATGATGCCTGCTCTCTACTTGCCCTGGCGCCTCAGTTCCTGGCGCGCGTCCGCGGCAAGATCGATCGTCATGCGTCGGGGTCGTCGAGATGGGTGCTGGGATTGTGCCGCCGCAACGTGCTTCGCAGGACACCTTCGAGTGCGACGTGCTCGTCGTCGGCGCCGGAATCGCCGGCGCCGCGCTCGGCTATTTCCTCGCCCCGCATGCGCGCGTCGTCGTGCTCGAGCGCGAGAGCCAGCCGGGCTACCACTCGACCGGACGCTCGGCGGCGCTCTTCATGGAAAGCTACGGGACGACGCAGGTCCGCGCGCTGACGCGGGCGAGCCGCGCCTTTCTCGAGACACCGCCGGCGGGCTTCTGCGAGGGCCCCATCCTCTCGCCGCGCGGCGCAATGCTGATCGCGACTCCCGGCCAGGGCGAACTCCTCGAGGCGCAATGCGAGATCCTGCGAACGACGAGCCAGAACGCCCGGGCGATCGGCGCGGCCGAGGCGTGCACGCGGGCTCCGGTGCTGCGCCCCGAACTCGTCCTCGGCGCGGCCTTCGAGCCCGACTCGTCGGACATCGACGTCGATCGCCTGCACCAGGGATACCTGCGCGGCATCCGCAGGCACGGCGGCGGCATCGTCTGCGACGCCGACGTCACCGGCCTGGCCC
>DATMGW010000522.1:0-2824 GCA_035555295.1 Caldimonas sp. | reverse complement strand
TCGATGACGGTTCCCATCTCGACGTCCGGATCGCGCGGGTCGCCGTAGCTCCAGCGCTTCGTCTTCTCGACGACGAGCTCGGTGAAGCGCCCGGCGACCGCCTGATGCACGAGCATGCGCTTGACGGCGGTGCAGCGCTGGCCCGAGTTCTTGTACGAGCCCTGGACGGCGAGCGTCGACGCCTCGTCGAGGTCGGCATCTTCCATGACGATGATCGGATCGTTCCCGCCGAGCTCGAGGACGACGCGGCGATAGCCCGCCCTGGCCGCGATCGCCTTGCCGATCGCGACCCCGCCGGTGAAGGTGACGAGGTCGACGTTCTGGTTCGTGACGAGCTCGTCGCCGATCTCCCTCGGGTCGCCGGTGACGACCGAGAGCATTTCCGGCGGCAGCCCGGCCTCGTAAAGGAAGTCGGCGAAAAGCAGGGCCGACAGCGGCACCTTCTCCGACGGCTTCAGGACGACGCGGTTGTTCGTCGCGATCGCCGGAACGACCTTGTGCGCCACCTGGTTCATCGGGTGGTTGAACGGCGTGATCGCGCAGATCGCGCCGAGCAGCGGGCTGCGTTGCGTATAGACGCGGCGATTCCGGCCGTGCGGAGTGAGGTCGCAGCTGTAAATCTGGCCGTCGTCCTTCAGCGCTTCGCCGGCGCCGAAGACGAGCACGTCGGCGACCCGCCCGGCTTCATAGGTCGCGTCTTTCAGGCAAAGGCCCGACTCGGCGCTGATCAGCGCGGCGACGTCGTGCGTGCGCGCCCGCACATGCGCGGCGGCCTTGTTCAGGATCTCGGCGCGATCGTAGCGGGTGAGCCTGGCCCGGTAGCCGCGGGCGATGGCGAAGGCGCGCCGTACTTCCTCGACGCTCGCCTTGGGGACACTGCCGATGCGCTTGCCGGTATACGGGTTGCAGACCTCGATCGTACGTTCGCCGCTGCGCTCGCCGCCGACCTTCTCGCCTGCGATGCGCATCTCCTCGTGCCTGAACATCGAATCAGTCGACATGATTCAGTGCGAGGTCGAAGGCGTCGAAGTTCCGCCATCGGCGATCGGGGTCGATGCCAACGAGGCGCCGGTTGACGATCAGCGGCACGCGCTGCTCGGACGTGCCGCCGTGCGAGCGGAGCGGCACTTCGAGCGCCGACAGATCGTGCCGCGCCGCCGCGGTGCCGATCACCTTCGAACGCTCGGCGACGACGACGAGGTCGCCGATGCGGTCGGCCGGCAGCTCGAAGAAGGCGGCCGCTTCTGCGCGCGAGCGGACCGACTCGACGCCGCGCAGCGCGGCGATGCGCGCGCCGAGCGCGGCGGCGTCGGTCCCGCTGGGAAGGTAGACGGTGGCGAAGGAGCCGAGCGCCCCGTGATGGACGACGTAAGGGTCGGTGATCGGCAGGATCACCCGCGCTGCGGCGGCGCCGAGCCACTCGTCGAGGACGTCCTGCAGATAGAGCACGTCGGGCGCGCCGTCCATGCGCGTCTTCGCGTTCATGCCGTGGTCGGCGGTCAGGGCGATGACGCAGCCCATCGCGTCGAGCCTGCCGAGGTAGCCATCCATCATCCGGTAGAACGCGTCGGCGCCCTCGGTGCCCGGCGCGTGCTTGTGCTGCACGTAGTCGGTGGTCGACAGGTACATCACGTCGGGCCGGCGCTCGTGCGACATCAGCTCGACGCCGGCGGCGAACACGAACTCCGAGAGCTCGGCGCTGTAGACCGATGGCACGGGCATGCCGACGCGCTCGACGACCTCGTCGATCCCGTTTTCCTCCTCGTTGGCTTCGTCGGCCTTTTCCGCCGAAAAGCAGATGCCCTGCATGCCGTGGCCGAGGAGCTTGCGCAGCTTGTCCTTGGCCGTGACGACGGCGACGAACTGGCCGGCTGTCGAGAGCGCCGCGAGGATCGTCGGCGCGCGCAGCCACTTCGGGTCGTTCATCATCACTTCGCTGCCGCTGGCGACGTCGAACAGATAGTTGCCGCAGATGCCGTGCACCGAAGGCGGTACGCCGGTGACGATCGACAGGTTGTTGGGGTTGGTGAAGCTCGGGATCACACAATCGGCGGTGAGCACCGTGCCGGTGGCCAGCACTGCCTTCATCCACGGCGTGTGGCCGTGCGCGACCGACTGGGCGATGTAGTCGGGCTCGCAGCCGTCGACGCAGACGACGACGGTCGGCTGGTGCGCGAGCCGGTAGCTGCGTCCGTTGACGTGGATCATCGGGCCGGCCGCCCGGAATGGACCGTGCCCGCCGTCGCGGGCCGCGGGTGATGGTTCCTGATCGTTCGCTCCTTGCTTTCCATCACGTGCGCGAACATGGCGCGGCCGGCCAGATCGGCGTCGCCGGCGGCGATCGCCTTGACGATCTGCCGGTGCTCGCCGGCGGACATCGGCATCAGCATCGCGTCGGCCAGGTTGAGGAGGCGAAACAGGCTCAGCTCCTTGATCAGCTTGCGGTAGATCGTGGTCAGCTTGCGGTTCCCCCCGAGCTCGACCAGGCGGTCGTGGAAGCGCAGGTTGAGCTGGTGATAGGTCGGCGCGTCCTTGGCCTTGACCGCCTGCTCCATCTGGTCGACGAGGCCGCGGATCTCCTTCAGCGCCGCCGGCGCGATGCCTTTGGCGAGACGGCGGCTGACCCCCTCTTCCATCGACGCGCGCAGGTCGAAGATCTCGATCGCTTCTTCGACCGGCAGGTTGCGAACGAAGACGCCGCGGTTCTTCTCGGTGCGCACCAGGCCCGCTTCCTCGAGCATGCGAAAGGCCTCGCGCAACGGCCCGCGCGAGACGCCCAGGCGGGCCGCGAGGGCGACCTCGGTGAGCTTTTCGCCCGGAGGCA
>DATMGW010000521.1:0-5349 GCA_035555295.1 Caldimonas sp. | reverse complement strand
GCGTGGCCGGGCCAGAGCGCCGGGTCGAGCTCGCGCAACCCGGGCAGACGCGTCTCCGGATGCTTCTGGAAGAAGAGCTCGCCGGTGATGCCTTCGGGCGCGCGCACCAGCGACACGGGCCGATCCTTCAGGTGCGGCAGGATGCGCTCGGCCACGCTCTCGTAGTAGCGCACCAGCGCCAGCTTGGTCAGGCCGGTCGTCGCGTCGATGACGCGCTCGGGGTGCGTCACCTTGATGCTGCTCGGCGTGGGCGGCGCCGGCGCTGCGGCGCTTTGGCCCGGCGCGACCTCGCGTGCGACCTCGCGGCGGACCGACTTCGCCGGCACGTCGGCGCGCAGGCCCTGATACACGGCGTGGCGGACGTGGCCGTCGGGCGTCCATTCCGCGAACGAGACCTCGGCGACGAGCTGCGGCCTGACCCAGCGTTCGGCTCCGGCGCTGCGCCTCGACCAGCGCCCCGGCTCGATGGTCGCCGCGTCGAACAGCGGCTTGTCGACCTCGAGCTCGACCAGGCGGGCGTGGAGCTCGCGCCCCGTCTTCGAGTTCCAACCTGTGCCGACGTTGCCGGCGTACTGCAGCACGTCGTTCTCGTGATAGCCGAGCAACAACGAGCCGACCTCGGCGCGCGAGCCGGCGCGATCGGTGAAGCCGCAGACGACGAGCTCCTGGCGCAGCGAGCACTTCAGCTTCAGCCAGGTCTCGGTCCGCGCCGACACGTACGGCGCGTCGGGGCGCTTCAGGATGATGCCTTCCAGATGCATCCGCTTGGCCGCCTCGAGCATCTGCGCCGGCGTGGCGTCGAAGCTCTGGCTGAGGCGTACGCGATCGTTCGTGTTGGCCTCGACGAGGCCGCGCAGCAGCGCGCGCCGCGAGCGCAAGGGGATCCTGCGCAAGTCGCGGCCGTCATAGAACGGCAGGTCGAAGACGAAATACTCGATCGCCCCGCTCGTCGCCGAATCGATCGCGTTCTGCAGGGCGTTGAAGCTCGGAACGCCGGCGTCGCCCATGACGACGATCTCGCCGTCGAGCCAGGCTGAGGCGATGCCGAGGGCCTCGATGTCGGCGGCGAGCTCGGGCATCTTCGCGGTCCAGTCGTGGCCGCCGCGGGTGACGAGCCGGGCCTTGCCTTTGTCGATGCGCGCCATCAACCGGTAGCCGTCGAATTTCGTCTCGACGATCCACTCGCCGCTCGGCGGCGTCGCGGCCAGGGTCGCCAGCTGCGGCTCGAGCCTGGCCGGCAGCGCGGCCGCGACGGCAGCGCTCAGATCGGGCTTCGACTCGGCACCCGGCGCGCCCGGTCGAGTCGCCGCCGCGCTTTCGCGCGGCTCCCGCACCTCGACGAGTCCCAGAGGCTTGGCGACGACGCTGTCGGGCAGCGCGGCGATGACGTCGTAGTCGGCCAGCGGCCGGGCCCAGGCGTCGCGCTTCTTGAAGAGCATCCAAGGGTCCTGGCGGTCGCCCGGCTTGGCGATGCGCACGAGCTCCCACAGGCCGGCGAGCTTGTCGCCGTGCAGCTTGAAGAGGAGCTTCCCCTTGGCCATGCCGACGCGCGGGTCGCCGACCGGCTCCCAGGTGCCGCGGTCCCAGACGATCACAGTGCCGGCGCCGTACTGCTTGGGCGGGATCGTTCCTTCGAAGCCGGCGTAGGCTAGGGGATGGTCCTCGACGTGGATCGCCATCTGCTTCTTCGAGGGGTCGAACGACGGGCCCTTCGGCACCGCCCAGCTCAGCAGCACGCCGTCGAGCTCGAGGCGAAAGTCGTAGTGCAGGCGGCTCGCCCAATGCTTCTGGATCACGAACGACAGCGGCTTCGTGCGCCCGGCCGCCTTCTTGCCGGGAACGGCGGCAGGTTCCGGGGTGATCGCGAAGTCGCGTTTTTGCCGGTAGCGCGTGAGCGGCGGCTTCGCCATTACGCCCCGACCGAGGGCAAGGCGACCGTGACGCGGCGAACGATCTCGGCCGCCGGAAGCTCGATGCTCATGCGCAGCACGTCTGCCTCGTCGTCGCCCGGCGGCTCGAGCGTTTGCAGCTGGCTCGCCAGCAGCGTTCTCGGCATGTAGTGGCCGGCGCGTCGCTCCATGCGCGATTCGATGAGCGCTGCGGAGCCGTCGAGGAAGACGAAGTGGACGACCGGGGCGGCGCGGCGGATCCGCTCGCGATACGAGCGCTTCAGCGCCGAGCAGGCGACGGCGACGCCGCGCGGCCAGCGGGCGGCGTCGGCCAGGCAGGCGCCGATGCGATCGAGCCAGTGCCAGCGGTCGTCGTCCTGCAGCGGCGTTCCGGCGTGCATCTTCGCCACGCTCGCAGGCGAATGCAGTTCGTCACCGTCGATGAAGTGCAGGCCCAGCGCGCCGGCGATTCCGGCCGCGACGGTCGACTTGCCCGAGCCCGAGACGCCCATGACGACGACAGCCAGGCGGCGTTGCGACGGCAGCGGACTCTCCTCGGCCATGGAGGCCAAGGATAGTGCCGCAGCGTCGCTGCCGCCCTTTCGGGAAAGTGCGCCTGTTCAAGCCCGGCGGCCCGGGACATTCTTTTCGCCCTGTCTTCGGAGATCGACATGCCCTTTTCGATGTGGATCGGCCGCGCGGCGACGGCCCTCGGCTGCCTGTGCGCTCTGTGGCCGACGTTCGCGGCCGACTATCCGGCGCCGGTCGAGCGCGACTGGATCGCCCGCGACTTCCGCTTCCACACCGGCGAGGTGATTCCCGAGCTGCGCCTGCACGTCACGACGATCGGCGCACCGACGGGCGAGCCGGTCCTGATCCTGCACGGCACGACGGGCTCGGGAACGGGCTTGCTGACGCCGACCTTCGCGGGCGAGCTGTTCGGCCCGGGCCAGCCGCTCGACGCGGCAAGGTACTACATCATCCTGCCCGACGCGCTCGGCACCGGGAAGTCGGCCCGCCCATCCGACGGGCTGCGCACGAAGTTTCCGCGCTACGACTACGACGACATGGTCGAAGCGCAGTTTCGCCTCGTCAGCGAAGGCCTGGGCGTGCGGCACCTGCGTCTGGTTCTCGGCAACTCGATGGGCGGCATGCAGACGTGGCTCTGGGGCGAGCGGCATCCGCAGTTCATGGACGTGCTCGTCCCGATGGCGTGCCAGCCGACCGAGATGGCGGGTCGCAACTGGATGATGCGGCGCCTGCTCAGCGAGACGATCCGCAGCGATCCCGAGTGGAAGGGCGGCGACTACGCGACGCAGCCGCGCTCGCTGGCGCTCGCCAACATCTACTTCGGCATCGCCACCAGCGGCGGCTCGCAGGCGTACTACGCGACGGCGCCGACGCGCGAGAAGGCCGACAAGCTGATCGACGATCGCCTCGCTGCGGGCCTCGCAGCCGACGCCAATGACTACCTGTACCAGTGGGAATCGTCCGCCGACTACAACGCGGCGCCGGGGCTCGAGCGGATCGAGGCGACGCTCCTGGCCATCAACTCGGCCGACGACGAACGCAACCCGCCCGAGCTGAAGATCATGGAGCGTGAAATGAAGCGCGTGAAGAACGGGCGCTTTCACCTGATCCCGGCGAGCGCGGAGACGCGCGGCCACGGCACGACCGGGCTGGCGAAATTCTGGAAGCAGCTGTTGCCGGAGTTGCTGCAGAACGCGCCGCGACGCGGGAAGTGAAGGCGTGCGACCATTGCGCAAACGTCTGAACGGAGATTCATCTCGATGTCACAGCCATGGCTTCTCCACGCACAGACTGCCGCGCTGCTCGCGCTGGCTGCGCTCGCCGGCTGCGGCAGCCTGACGAACAACGACGCGGCGCAGGCCGTCGTCAACGAGCGCGTCATCGGCATGCAGGCCGGCGATTTCTTCCAGCAGTTCGGCGGCACGCGAACGCGCAGCGAGCAGGCCGACGGCTCGACCTCCTACGACTGGAAGTCCGCGCTCGGCCCGACGCAGAACGCCGGCTACTACGGTCTCGACGAGCGCACCTGCACGCTACACCTCGTCGCCGACAAGAAGGGCAAGATCGCGAGCGTCGACGTCGTGCTCGACAACGTCGGGCGGGTCAGCACGTCGCGTTGCACGGAGATCTTCAAGGCCAGGTAGCGCAGGCGCGGACCCGCCTGGTCGCTCGAGGTCCAGCGCTTGTACGCCCGCGGCGGAACGCGCCGATTCGGGAAATCTGCACGCGAACGCGGGAGATCGACAGACAGACGGTGCCGCGGATCGCCGCGACCTTGTCTGAAGTCAAGCGCGGACCGGAAGACGCTGCCTATGCTCGGTTCGATCTGCTTGTCCGAAACCCATGCCCGACGCCGAGCCGCATACCGACCCCGCTGTCCATGACGTGTCCTTCCCGCGAGAAGTCGACATACCGATCGCCGTTGCGAAAAAGGATCCCGGCCTCCCCCGGGTGACGGTGCGGCCGCGGCGCGACGCCACCTTCCGGCGCGCGACACCGGGGCGGCCGGAAAGCCCCGACGAGCTCTGGGCCCTGCTCGAAACGTCGCGGCCGGCACTCGAGCGCGCACCGCAGCTGGGCGAAGCGCTGCTGCGCGGCGGCTGGATAGACCGCGACGCGTTGCGCCGCGCCCTCGAGGTCCAGCGCGTGGACCGGCATCGCACGCTCGAGCGCATCCTTGTCGAGAGCGGCGCGCTGTCCGAGGTGCAGTTGCGAATGGCGCTGGCCGAGTGGATGGGAGTGCACGTCGTCGATCCGAGCGGCCTTGCTCCGGACCCGGCGGTGCTGCGCCTGCTCTCGCGCGCCGTCGCCGAGCGGCTATCGGCGCTGCCGCTGATGCTGCGCGGCGAATCGCTCGTCGTGCTGCTCGGCGAGCCACCGAACAAGGCCGTGCTCGACGAATTGCGTTTCGCGACCCAGCACCCGGTCCTGCCGGTGATGGCCGTCCCCGGCACCCTGCTTCCGGCGATCCACCGCTCCTATGGCGGCATCAAGGAGGCCGCCGAGGCTCCCCCCGACACGGTGCAGGCCCTGGCCGCGACGCTTCTCGCGATCCCCGAGGAGACCGAGCGGGCCGACGCGGACATCGTCTCCGAAGCCGACAGCACGCTCGTGCGCCTGATCAATTCGGTGATCTCCGAGGCGATCGGCCGGCGCGCTTCCGACATCCACATCGAGACTTCCGACCTGCCCCGGCCGGTGCAGATTCGCTTGCGTGTCGACGGCGAGCTGCTGCCCTTCGTCGAGCTGCCCGCCCGGCTGCGCTTTGCCATCGTCGCCCGGATCAAGATCATGGCCGACCTGGACATTGCCGAGCACCGCAAGCCCCAGGACGGCAAGATCGATTTCGCGCGCTTCGGCGGCCCGCACGTCGAGCTCCGCGTCGTGACCGTGCCCACGTCGCACGGCCTGGAAGACGTGGTCTTGCGTC
>DATMGW010000520.1:0-2209 GCA_035555295.1 Caldimonas sp. | reverse complement strand
AGCGACGGCCGCGTCGTCGCCTACGAGTTGCTCGGACGCAGCACGCATCCCGACCTGCCGCGTTCGCCGATCCATCTCTTTCGCCTCGCCGCGCGGTTGCGCCGCGAAGCCGAGCTGAGCGAGGCTTTCCGCCGCCACGGCATCGCCGCGCTGGCCTCGCGCCTGCAGGGCGCGACGCTGTTCGCCAACGCGCATCCGGCCGAGACGGTCGAGCCGGGCTTCGTCGACGGCATCGCCCGGCTCGTTCGCGAGTACCCCGGGCTCGACCTCGTCATCGAGATCCACGAGACCGCCGTCGTCGAGACGGCGCGCATGCGCGAGCTCGGCGCGCAGCTCGCGCTCGTCGGCGTGCGCTTCGCCTACGACGACTTCGGCGCCGGCCAGGCGCGAATCAACGAGCTGGGCGAGGTGCCGCCGCACTTCGTCAAGTTCGACATGGCGCTCGTCAACGGCCTGGCGGCCGCGGGTGCGCGCAAGCAGCGCGTCGTCTCCGATCTGGTCCGCCTCGTCGCCGATCTCGGCTCGATCTCGCTGGCCGAAGGGATCGAGGACGAGGCCGACGCCGAGCTGTGCCGGCAGATGGGCTTTCGCCTGATGCAAGGCTATCTCTTCGGCAAGCCGGTGGCAGCCGATATGCTCTGAGCGGGAACCCGATGAGCCACGCCCCCACCTTCGACGACGTCATGGCAGCGGCGGCGCGGATCGCCCCGGTCGCGCATCGCACGCCCGTGCTCACCTCGCGCACCGCCGATGCCGAGCTCGGCGCCAGGCTCTATTTCAAGTGCGAGAACTTCCAGCGCATGGGCGCGTTCAAGTTCCGCGGCGCCTACAACGCCTTGTCGTTGTTCGACGCGGCGCAACGCCAGGCCGGAGTCGTCGCCTTCTCCTCCGGCAACCACGCACAGGCGATCGCCCTGGCGGCGCGCCTGATCGGCATGCCGGCGACCATCGTCATGCCGGCCGACGCGCCGGCGGCGAAGATGGCGGCGACGAAAGGCTACGGCGGCGAGGTCGTCATCTACGATCGCTACAGCGAAGACCGCGAAGCGATCGGCAGGCGCCTGGCCGACGAGCGCGGCCTGACCCTGATTCCGCCGTACGACCATCCGCATGTCATCGCCGGCCAGGGGACGGCGGCGAAGGAGCTGTTCGAGGACGCAGGCGAGCTCGATGCGCTCTTCGTCTGCCTCGGCGGCGGCGGCCTGCTCTCCGGCTCGGCGCTTTCGGCACGTGCGCTCGCGCCGCAGTGCAAGGTCTACGGCGTCGAGCCCGAGGCCGGCAACGACGGGCAGCAGTCGTTTCGAACCGGGCGGATCGTCCACATCGAGACGCCGAAGACGATCGCCGACGGCGCGCAGACGCAGTCGCTCGGCAGGATCACCTTCGAGATCATCCGCCGCGACGTCGACGACATCTACACGGCGAGCGACGCCGAGCTGGTCGAGGCGATGCGCTTTTTCGCCTCGCGCATGAAGATGATCGTCGAGCCGACCGGCTGTCTCGCCTACGCGGCGGCGCGGCGCATGAAGGACGAACTGCGCGGCCGGCGCGTCGGCGTCGTCCTCAGCGGCGGGAACATCGACCTGGCGCGCTTCGCTTCTCTTGTCGGAGGTTGACGATGGATGGCACGAATCGATTCGCACCGCCCGTTGCCCGCGTCGAGGACGTCCGCGTCGAACCTGCCGACTTTCAGCAGGTCCGCCTCTGGCCGCCAAGGGGACGCATGGGCCGACTGCGCTTTCTCGCCTACGGCGTCGGCCTCTACCTGGGTTTGATCCTCATCACCCTCGTGCTCGGCGCAGTTGCCGCAGCGACGCGGGCCGGTCCGACGATCGCGATCGTCGGCATTGCTCTCTACTTGTTCGGCATCCTCGTGTTGCTCGTCCAGCGCTCGCACGACATGAACCTCTCCGGCTGGTGGAGCCTGGCCGCCTTGATTCCGCTCGTCGGCCTGCTGTGGGTCTTTGTTCCCGGATCGAGAGGCGACAACCGCTGGGGAGCGCCGCCGCCGCCGAACGGGCTGGCAGTCAAGATCGTCGGCCTGTTCTTCCCCGTCCTGGGCCTCCTCGGCATCGTCGCCGCGATCGCCCTTCCCGCTTATCAGGCGTACGCGCTGCGCGCGCAGGCGGCCGCGGTTCGCTAGGACCGACCCCGGAAGGCGGCCCGCTCAAGCGCCGCCTTCGCGCAGCAGGCGGAGCAGGCTCGCGTC
>DATMGW010000519.1:0-2178 GCA_035555295.1 Caldimonas sp. | reverse complement strand
ACATCGCGGCAAACTCCGACTCGACGTTGACGAACTCGCAGCTGGTCAGCTCGCCGGTCTTCACCAGGGCGCTGAGCCCCTCCACGATGTGCGTCTGCGGCGAGATCGGGTAGGCGCAGATCACGTCCGGCCGGCACAGTGCCACCGCCTCGGCGACGGCGCGCGAGCCTTCAGTCTGCTTGAGCATGGGCGAGCTCCTGGCTGACGACCTCGTAGGCTTCGGCCGCCGCGGCGACGTTGCCTTCGGCCACCTTGCCGGCGAACTTGGCACGGATCGCGTGCGCGACGGCGTCGAGCGTGATGAGACCCGAGAGCGCCGCGAAGCCGCCGAGCAGCACGGCGTTGGGCAGCGGCCGGCCGAGGTGCTTGAGGGCGATCTCGGTCGCCGGCACCGTGACGAGGCGCTCGTGGCGGAAGCGCTCGGCGATCTCCGCGAGTCCCAGCTCGTCGAAGCTGCGCCTGCTGTTGATCAGCACGTAGCCGTCGGGGCGCAGGCCCTGGAACACGTCGACCTGGTGCAGCAGCGTCGGGTCCTGGACGATCAGCACGTCGGGAGCGAGGATCGGCTCGCGCAGGCGGATCTCGCGATCGTCGATGCGACAGAAGGCGACCACCGGAGCGCCGGTGCGCTCGGAGCCGAAGCTCGGGAACGCCTGCGCATAGCGGCCCTGCTCGAACGCCGCGATCGAGAGCATCTCGGCGGCGGTGACCACGCCCTGGCCGCCGCGCCCGTGGATCCGGATCTGCAGCATCGATGTCCTTTCCTGGTGTCCTGGCCGCCGACAGAGCCTAGGGACTGTCGCCCGCGCGAGGCTTGAGCCACGTCAATCGACGCGCCGGTGTTAACCCCAGCGATCGATCGTTGCGCGGCCGCGTTCAGACGTACTGCGGATAGCTCGGGTCGTACATGCACGAGCGCACGTAGGCGAGCAGGTCGATCGGCCGCTCGATGCCGGCGTAGCCCTGCGCGAAAGCGACCTCGGCGACGGCCAGGGCGATCTGCGCCGAGACGTCGCGAACCTGCGCGAGCGGCGGATACAGGCTCCCCTGCTCCAGGTCCCGCACCTTGACCTGCCCGGCGAGCGCCTTCGCGGCAGCGAGGAACATCTGGTCGGTGACGCGGCGCGAACGGACCGCGATCGCGCCGAGCCCGACGCCGGGAAAGATGTAGGAGTTGTTGCCCTGGCGCGGGACCCAGGTCCGCGTGCCGATCGTGACCGCAGCGAAGGGACTGCCCGACGCGTACAGGGCCTGTCCGCCACTCCACGCGTACGCCTGCTCGGCCGTGCATTCCGACCTCGAGGTCGGGTTCGACAGGGCGAAGACGATCGGACGCGGGTTCAGTCGCGTCATCGCCTCGACGACGGCCTGCGTGAAGGCGCCTGCCGTCGCCGAGACGCCGATCAGCGCGGTCGGCTCGAGCGCGCGCACCGCGGCGACGAGGTCGGCCTCGGCCGCGTGCTCGTGCGCGTAGGCGAGCTTGTGCTCGGCCAGTTCGCCGCGCCGGGCGGCGACGACCAGGCCCTTCGAGTCGAAGAGCCAGCAGCAGCGCCGCGCCTGCGCCGGATCGGCGCCTTCGGCGACCATCGCCGCCACCGCCAGGTCGGCGATGCCGGTCGCGGCTTCGCCGGCGCCCAGGAAGAGCAGGCGCTGCCGGTCGAGCTGCCCGCCGGTCACGCGCAGCGCCGAGTACAGGCCTGCCAGCGCGACCGCCGCCGTCCCCTGGATGTCGTCGTTGAAGGTGCAGATGCGATCGCGGTACTTCGCGAGCAGGCGAAACGCGTTGTGGTTGGCGAAGTCCTCGAACTGGATGACGACGCCGGGGAAGACCTCGCGCGCCGCGACGATGAACTCGTCGACCAGTTCGTCGTAGGCGGCGCCGGTCAGGCGCGGCCGCGGCAGGCCGAGGTACAGCGGGTCGTCGCGCAGCGATTGGTTGTTGGTTCCGACGTCGAGCATGACCGGCAGGCACTGCGTCGGCTGGATCCCCGCGCACGCCGTGTAGAGCGCGAGCTTGCCGACCGGAATGCCCATGCCGCTCGAGCCGAGGTCGCCGAGGCCCAGGATGCGCTCGCCGTCGGTGACGACGATCATCGCGACGTCGCGATGCGGCCAGTTGCGCAGCAGGCTCCTGACCTGGCCGCGATCGCGGGCCGTCACGAAGACGCCGCGCGGTCG
>DATMGW010000518.1:0-4710 GCA_035555295.1 Caldimonas sp. | reverse complement strand
CTCCGCAACCCACTCCCGGGCGCCGAGTGTCGTCACGTCGACGAGCTGCGTGCCGCGTGTCAACAAGGCGGCGGCGGCTTCTTCGCGCGACAGCGCCGTGAGGTCGATGCTGCGCCCGCCGCTCGCCTCGGCGAGCGCGTGCAGCGCCGCCGGATCGCTGCTCCCGGCGCTGTTGACGGCGTACACGGGCACCGGAAAGGCGAGCCGCCACTGCGTGCCGTAGTTCGCCAGTCCATCGCTGAACCAGATCACCTCGGCCGAGACGCCGTCGTGGCGGACCGCGCCGAGGTTGCTCGCGCCGTCGTAGACGGTCGATTGCAGCGAGCGCCGCAGTGCCGCCCAGTCGCCGTCGCGGACCTCGAAGTGCTCCGCCGGCAGCGCCACGTCGGCGACGCGAACGAGCGTGACGCGCGTGTTGCCGGCGCGCCTGAAGTAGGCGTCGAGCAGGGCCAGCTCGCGGTCGATCTGCCGGCTCGCGCTCGAGCCCGAGGCATCCCAGACGATCTGCACGTTGCGCGGCAGGGGCCGCGGCGCGACACGCTCGGGAACGGGCAAGGAGAGCGCGAAGTAGGTCTCGCCGCCGCGCTCCTCGGTCGTGATCTCGGCGCCGTTGCCGCTCGCGGCGGCGGCGCGGATGAGCAAGGGATCGCGCGGAAGCGCCACGTCGGCGAGCGAGGTGCGGGCACTGAAGCCGCCGTTCGGATCGCGGTCGAAGTGCAGGCCGAGCGTATTGCCGCTCTCGATCTCCGGGCGCAGCGCGGCGCTCGCAAAGCGCAGCGAGACGTCGAGCCGCGCCACCGTCTTCGCGTACGCGAGCGGCAGCTGCAGGCGCGCCGGCGCCGCCTCGACGAGGCGGAGCACGACCGTGCGCGTCTTGCCCGGCAGAAGCGGATAGATGCGCAGCTCGTAGTTGTTGCCAAGCGTCGTCTGCAGCAATCCCGGGTCGACGCGTCGCCGCGCGATGTCTTCGAAAACTTGCTCGGCGCGCGCCTTTTCCACGGGGACGGCGTCGCGCAAGATGCCGTCGACGTCGAGCGCGAAGCCGCTCACGACCTGGCCCGCGCCGAGCGGAAACTGCAGCTTTCCTTCGAGGATGCGCGCGTTGGGGTTGAAGAACTCCATCTGCACGCGGGTCTGCGCGACGCCGCCGGCGACGTCGACGTCGACCTGCAGTGATTGCAGGCGGACCGGCTGCTCGGCGCCGGACACGACGAGCGCCGGCGGCCGCCACGCAGGCGATGCCTCGAGCTGCGTTCGCGGCTGCGCGAAGACGACGGGCGCGGCGGCGGTGCTCGCCGCGAGGAGGAAGAAGAAGCGCCGGGTGATGCGAGCAAGCATGGTCGGTCCTGTCTGTCGCCGCAAGGCGGGTGATGATCGAAGAGGCACCGGTTGAAACGTTCGGCGCATCGCTTCGGGGTGAAAGCGGCCCCGCGGCGGGGCCGGCGCCTAAAATCGCGCCTTTTCCCGCACCGAATGACCTTCCTCCGCTTCACCGACCTCGTCCGCTCCGGCGCCCTGGCGGGGCAGCGTGTCTTCATCCGCGCCGACCTCAACGTGCCGCAGGACGACGCCGGCCGGATCACCGAAGACACGCGCATCCGCGCCTCGCTGCCGTGCATCGAGCAGGCGCTCGCGGCCGGCGCCGCGGTGATGGTCACCTCGCATCTCGGCCGGCCGACCGAAGGCGAGCCGAAGCCGGAAGATTCGCTCACGCCGGTGGCAGATCGGATCGCCGAGCTGCTCGGCCGCGAAGTGCTGCTCTGCACGAACTGGGTCGACGGCGTGACCGTCGCGCCGGGAGAGCTCGTTGTGCTCGAGAACTGCCGCCTCAACAAGGGTGAGAAGAAGAACGACCCGGCGCTGGCGAAGAAGATGGCGCTGCTGTGCGACATCTACGTCAACGATGCGTTCGGCACTGCGCACCGCGCCGAAGCGACGACCTACGGCATCGCCGAGTTCGCGCCCACGGCAGTCGCCGGCCCCTTGCTCGCCGCCGAGATCGACGCGCTGACGCAGGCGCTCGCGCATCCCAGGCGCCCGCTCGTCGCCATCGTTGCCGGCAGCAAGGTGTCGACCAAGCTGGCGATCCTGCAGAGCCTGGCGAAGAAGGTCGATCGCCTGATCGTCGGCGGTGGCATCGCCAACACCTTCCTCCTCGCCGAGGGACTGCCGATCGGCAAGAGCCTGGCCGAGCCGACACTCGTCGGCGAAGCGCGCGCTGTGATCGAGGCGATGCGTGCGCGCGGCGCCGAGGTGCCGATCCCGACCGACGTCGTCACGGCGAAAGAGTTCAAGGGCGACGCCGCGCCCAGCGTGAAGCGCGCCGCCGAGGTCGCGGCCGACGATCTGATCCTCGACATCGGACCGGAGACCGCAGAGACGCTCGCCGGCGTTCTGAGGCTGGCGAGCACGATCGTCTGGAACGGGCCGGTCGGCGTCTTCGAGTTCGACGCGTTCGCGAAGGGCACCGAGACGATCGCCCGCGCCATCGCGACGTCGACGGCGTACAGCATCGCCGGCGGCGGCGACACGCTCGCGGCGATCGCCAAATACGGCATCGAGAAGGACATCGGCTACATCTCGACCGGCGGCGGTGCCTTTCTCGAGGTGCTCGAGGGCAAGACCTTGCCGGCGATCGAGATCCTCGAGCGGCGCGCTCGCGAAGGAAGCTGATGGACACGACGACGCCGCGCGCCACCAAGATCGTCGCCACGCTGGGGCCGGCGTCGAGCACGGCCGAGGTGCTCGAGCGGATGATCCGCGCCGGCGTCGACGTGATGCGCCTCAACTTCTCGCACGGCACGGCGCAGGACCACATCGACCGCGCCGCGCTGATCCGCGAGGTCGCGGGGAAGGTCGGCAAGGAGGTCGCGATCATGGCCGACCTGCAGGGTCCGAAGATCCGCGTAGGCAAGTTCGAGGGCGGCAAGACGATGCTCGAGCCCGGCGGCAAGCTGGTCCTCGACGCCGCGTACGCAGGGCTCGGAACGAACGGCCGCGTCGGCCTCGACTACAAGGAGCTGCCGCGCGACGTCCGGCCGGGCGACACGCTGCTCCTCAACGACGGCCTGCTTCGCCTCGTCGTCGACGCGGTGCGCGGCGAGGAAGTGCACACGACGGTCGTCGTCGGCGGCGAGCTGTCGAACAACAAGGGGATCAACAAGGCAGGCGGCGGCCTCACCGCGCCGGCGCTGACCGCCAAGGACATGGACGACATCAAGACGGCGATGAGCTTCCAGTGCGAGTACCTGGCGGTGAGCTTTCCGAAGAGCGCGACCGACATGGAGATGGCGCGCCAGCTCGCCAACGTCGCCGGCGCGACGTGGAAACACAAGCCGCAGCTGATCGCCAAGATCGAGCGCAGCGAGGCTATTCCCGTGCTCGACTCGATCCTGCGTGCTTCCGACGGGATCATGGTCGCGCGCGGCGACCTCGCGGTCGAGGTCGGCACCGCGACCGTTCCCGCGCTGCAGAAACGCATGATCAAGATGGCGCGCGAGCTCGACCGCGTCATCATCACGGCGACGCAGATGATGGAATCGATGATCGTCAACCCGGTGCCGACGCGCGCCGAAGTGAGCGACGTCGCCAACGCCGTGCTCGACGGCACCGACGCCGTCATGCTCTCGGCCGAGACGGCCGCGGGCCGCTATCCGGTCGAGACGGTCGAGATGATGGCGTCGATCTGCGTCGAGGCCGAGCGCGCCGAGGAGATCTCGCTCGACGCCGGCTTCACGAACAAGACCTTCGGCCGGATCGACCAGTCGATCGCGATGGCGGCGCTCTTCGCCGCGTACCACCTCGGCTGCAAGGCGATCCTCGCCCTCACCGAGTCGGGCTCGACGGCCTTGTGGATGAGCCGGCAGAAGATCCACGTGCCGATCTTCGGCATCACCTCGCAGATCAGGAGCCAGCGGCGGATGGCGATGTACCGCAACGTCACCCCGCTGCTGATGCCGAACTTCGAGGACCGCGACGTGGCGCTCAAGCACGCCGAGAAGCTGCTCGTCGACGCCGGCGTCTTGAAGCCCGGCGACACCTACGGCATCACCTGCGGCGAGCCGATGGGCCACCCGGGCGGAACCAACATGCTCAAGGTCGTCCGCGTCGGTTGATGACGACCGTGCCTGCCGGTTCTACTGAGGCGTTCGCGCCGACCATCGACGACGTCCGCGCCGCCGCGGAGCGCCTGCGCGGCGAGGTCGCCGACACGCCGTGTCTGGCGTCGCGCACGCTCTCGGAGATCTGCGGCTGCGAAGTCTTCCTCAAGTTCGAGAACCTGCAGTTCACCGCGTCGTTCAAGGAGCGCGGTGCGCTCAACAAGATGGCGCAGCTGACGCCCGGGGAAAAGGCCAAGGGCGTGCTCGCGGTCTCGGCCGGGAACCACGCGCAGGCGGTCGCCTATCACGCCGAGCGGATGGGCATCGCGGCGACGATCGTCATGCCGCGCTTCGCCTCGAGCGTGAAGGTCGAGAACACGCGCCGCTTCGGCGCCGAGGTCGTGCTCGAGGGCGACACCTTCGAGGACGCGCGCATCGTCGGCCTGAAGCTCGCGGCCGAGCGCGGCCTGACGCTCGTTCACCCCTACGACGATCCGGCCGTGATCGCCGGGCAGGGAACGATCGCGCTCGAGATGCTGGCGCAGCAGCCGTCGATCGACACGCTCGTCGTCGCCATCGGCGGCGGCGGCTTGATCGGCGGCATCGCCAC
>DATMGW010000517.1:0-6317 GCA_035555295.1 Caldimonas sp. | reverse complement strand
CTAAGCGCTGGCTCGGTAGACAGCCCGTGCCGGCGTCCTTGCCAACTTGTTTGGCGCTCTGCTTCATCAATGACCGATTCGACACGAGAGTGCCGTTTCGGACTCTCGATTGCGACCGTACCCACAAACGTACCCGCTTTTTGGTGGGACGGCACGGGACCTTGTGAGCTGCCCTTTCGGCAGGAATCTCAAGAAATACGAGGAGAAACGTGGCGTCTCGGGACCAAATGGGACGCCATGATCCCACCTCGGGGGCTCAGACGTTGAACAGGAAGTTCAGCACGTCGCCGTCCTTGACGACGTAGTCCCTGCCTTCGGCGCGCATCCGGCCCGCCTCCTTGGCGCCGTGCTCGCCGCCGTAGGCGACGAAGTCGTCGTAGGCGATCGTCTGGGCACGGATGAAGCCGCGCTCGAAATCCGTGTGGATGACGCCGGCCGCCTGCGGCGCCGTGTCGCCGACGTGGATCGTCCAGGCCCGCACTTCCTTGGGGCCGGCCGTGAAGTAGGTCTGCAGGCCGAGCAGGGCGAAGGCGGCGCGGATCAGACGGGCCAGGCCCGACTCGGTCTGTCCCATCTCGGCGAGGAACATCTGCCGGTCCGCGTCGTCCATGTCGGCGAGCTCGGCCTCGGTCTTGGCCGAGATCGCGACCACCGGCGCATGTTGCCTGGCCGCGACCTCGCGCAGGCGGTCGAGGTGCGGGTTGTTCTCGAAGCCGTTCTCGGCGACGTTGGCGACGAACATCGCCGGCTTGGCCGTGATGAGGCAGAGCGGCTTGAGCACCGCCAGCTCTTCCTTGCTGAAGGCGACCGAGCGTACCGGGCGTGCCTGGTCGAGCGCCGCGTAGCACTTGTCGAGCACGTCGACGAGGCGCCTGGCCTCCTTGTCGTTGCCGGCCTTGGCGACCTTCGTGTAGCGGGCGAGGCTCTTCTCGACCGTCGCGAGGTCGGCCAGGCACAGCTCGGTCTGGATCACCTCGATGTCGGCGACCGGGTCGATCTTGCCGGCGACGTGGATCACGTTGTCGTCCTCGAAGCAGCGAACGACATTGACGATCGCGTCGGTCTCGCGGACGTGGGCGAGGAACTGGTTGCCGAGGCCTTCGCCCTTCGACGCACCGGCGACGAGACCGGCGATGTCGACGAACTCGACGATCGCCGCAACGATGCGCTCGGGCTTGACGATCGCCGCCAGGCGCTCGAGCCGCGGGTCGGGCAGCTCGACGATGCCGACGTTCTGCTCGATCGTGCAGAACGGGTAGTTCTCCGCTGCGATGCCGGCCTTCGTGAGCGCGTTGAAGAGGGTGGACTTGCCGACGTTGGGCAGGCCCACGATGCCGCATTTCAGGCTCATGGAGGAAGGGATCCGGGCAGCGGGGAACCGATGATTTTAGTCGGCGGTGCCCGCGCGCTCTGCCGGCACGGGACGGCTTGGCGTGGGAGGTGGATTCGAGAAGACCATCGCACCGTCGTCGAGCCTGCCGAACCTGAGCGTCAGGATGTCGCGCAGGTAGTTCTGGTGCTGCTTCCACGGCTCCCGCGATCCCTGCTTCGGAAAGAGGTGCAGCGACCGCTTCACGTATCCCGACGAGAAATCGAGCCACGGCTCGGCGCCGGGCGTCGCGTCGACGTTGCGCGGCGTGCACTGGCGCAGGCCGCGACGCTTCATGTGGTTCAGCAGCCGGCAGACGTATTCGCAGGTCAGGTCGGACTTGAGCGTCCACGACGCGTTCGTATACCCGAATGCCGATGCCAGGTTGGGAACGTCCGAGTACATCATGCCCTTGTAGGTCGTCGTCTCGGGCCAGTCGACTCGGCTGCCGTCGACGCTGACCTCGACGCCGCCGAGAACCTGAAGCTGCAGCCCGGTCGCCGTGACGATCAGGTCGGCGTCGAGCTCTGCCCCCGACCTGAGCTTCAGGCCGGTCTCGGTGAAGCTTTCGATCTCGTCGGTCACGACCGAGGCCCGGCCGGCCTTGATGGCGCGAAAGAGATCGGCGTCAGGCACCAGGCAAAGGCGCTGCTCCCACGGGTTGTAGCGCGGCGTGAAGTGGCGCGCGACGTCGTAGTCGGGACCGAGAAAGGCGCGCACGCCGCCGAGGATCAGTCGTTTCGCGCGCGCCGGGTCGCGCCGGCACAGGCGAAAGAAGTACATCCCGAGCAGCACCCGATGCCAGCGGGCGATGCCGTAGGCCAAACGGGCCGGCAGGACGCGCTTCAGCCGATTCGCCAGCGCGTCCTGCGACGGCCGCGCGACGACCCAGGTCGGCGAGCGCTGCAGCATCGTCACGTGCGCGGCCGACCCGGCCAGCGCCGGGACCAGCGTCACCGCCGTCGCGCCGCTGCCGATCACGACGACGCGCTTGCCGGTCGCGTCGATGTCGTCGCCCCAGTGCTGCGGATGGACGATGCGGCCGGCGAAGCGTTCCCTCCCCGCGAAGTCGGGCGTGTAGCCCTCGGCATAGCGGTAGTAGCCGCTGCACACGAAGAGGAAGTTGCAGCGCAGGCGGAGCAGCTGTTTCGCTTCGCCTCGCTCGACGTCGACCGTCCAGCTCGCGTCGGCCGTCGACCACGCGGCGCGGACGACGCGGTGGCCGTAGCGGATCTTTCGCTCGATGCCCATTTCCGCCGCCGTGTCGCGGATGTACTTCAGGATCGCAGGGCCTTCGGCAATCGCCTTCGCATCCTGCCAGGGACGAAAGGAATAGCCGAGCGTGTACATGTCGGAGTCGGAGCGGACTCCGGGATAGCGGAACAGGTCCCAGGTCCCGCCGCTGCAGTCGCGGCCCTCGAGGATGGCGTAGCTACGGTCGGGGCAGCGGGTCTGCAGGTGGTAGCCGGCGCCGATGCCGGACAGGCCGGCGCCGACGACGAGCACGTCGAAATATTCCAGTGTCATTGCTTCGCGCCGGGTTCCATGACGTGCGAGCTTACGGGAAGCGAGCCGCCTGCCACGCCTGGCCGGCAACGCGCCGGTCGCGGTTGGTCAAAATAGGCGGATGACCGCCGGCAATGGCCTCTTCCGCGCCGACGACGGCCTGCTTCGCTGCCACTGGTGCCAGGGCAACGCGACGCTGCAGGACTACCACGACCACGAGTGGGGCTTTCCGGTCACCGACGACAAGCGCCTGTTCGAAAAGCTCTGTCTGGAGGGCTTTCAGGCCGGGCTCAGCTGGCTGACGATCCTCAACAAGCGCGAGGCCTTTCGCCGCGCCTTCGTCGGCTTCGACGCGACCCATGTCGCCCGCTTCGGCAAGCGCGACGTGACCCGGCTGCTTGCCGATGCAGGCATCGTGCGTCATCGCGGCAAGATCGAATCGACGATCAACAACGCCAGGCGAGCGCTCGAGCTCGAAGAGGAGTACGGAACGCTTTCGAACTACGTCTGGCGCTTCGAGCCGGCGCCGGGCTCGCGGCCGAAGCGCATCACGCATTCCGCCTTGAAGGCGATGAGCACCTCGCCCGAGTCGGTCGCGCTGTCGAAGGACCTGAAGAAGCGCGGCTGGAGCTTCGTCGGCCCGACCACCGTCTACGCATTCATGCAGGCGATGGGGCTGGTCAACGATCATCTCGACGGCTGTCACGTGCGCGCGCTCGCTGCCGCCCACGATCGCCCAAGGAGCCCGGCATGACGATCTCGCAGACGCTCGCTCCGCACGCCAAGGATCTCGGCGGCGGTTTCATGGTGCGCCGCCTGCTGCCGCAAGCCGATCGGCGCGCCGTCGGGCCGTTCGTCTTCTTCGATCACTTCGGCCCGATCGACGTGCAGCCCGGGTCGAACTACGACGTGCGCCCGCACCCGCACATCGGCCTGGCGACGCTCACCTATCTGTTCGACGGCGCCATGATGCACCGCGACTCGACCGGAGTCGTCCAGCGCATCGAGCCGGGCGCCGTGAACTGGATGTCCGCCGGGCGCGGCATCGTTCACTCCGAACGCGGGCCGCTCGACCTGAAGGCGCGGACCTACCGCAACCACGGCCTGCAGCTGTGGGTCGCGCTTCCCGAGGCCGACGAGGCGTCGGGCCCGTCGTTCCAGCACGTCCCGGCAGCGCTCATTCCGCGTCTGCGCCTCGAGGGCGCCTCGGTCCGTGTCGTCGTCGGCTCGGCGTTCGGCGCGTCGTCGCCGGTCGAGACGAGCTCGCCGACACTGGCGCTCGTCTTCGACTTCGACGTCGCCAGCGGCGCGGCGATCGCGCTGCCGGCGCTCGCCTCGGAGCGGGCGCTGTACGCGATCGACCATCCCTTCGAGATCGACGGCGGGAAGATCGACGAGTTCACGATGGCCGTCGTCGCGCCCGGCGCGACGCCCAGGCTCGCCGCGCCGCGCGGCGGCCGCGTCGTTCTCGTCGGCGGCGAGCCGCTCGGGCATCGCTTCCTGTCGTGGAACTTCGTCTCGAGCCGGCGCGAACTGATCGTCGCCGCCGAAGAAGACTGGAAGGCGCAGCGCTTCGCCCGCATCCCCGGCGAGACCGAGTTCATTCCGCTGCCCGAACGCCACCCCTGAGCGGCGGCGCCGCCGCCGAGGGTCGCAGCATCATTGCGTTGCCGGCGACCGCCAGGGCCGCGCCGAGGGCGGTTCGCAGGTCGGGCCTGAAGCCCTCGAAAAGGAGCGAGACCCCCAGTGCCAGCAGCGGCGTCATGACGCCGACCGTTCCCGCCGGGCCGGGGCCGAGGCGATCCTGCAGCGTCAGAAAGCAGGCGAAGGCGAGCGCCGATCCGGCGAAGGCGAGCCAGGCCAGCGAGAGCCACCAGCCCGGCGTGCGCGGCAGGGCGAAGCCGCGGCCGAGCGCCAAGGCGACGACGGCCGCCGCCGCGGCGCCGTAGAGCATGCCGAAGCCCATCGCCGGCAACAGCGGCAGGCCGATGCCGCGATTGCGGCTCGCGGTCAGGCTACCCACCGACGAGAGCAGCACCGAGGCAACGGTGAAGAGCGCGCCGAGAGCGCCCCGATCGCCGTCCGCCGGCCGAACGATCTCCGGCCAGAAGATGAGCGCAACGCCGGCCAGGCCGAGGACGCCGCCGGCGACGAAGCGAGCGCCGATCGCGACGCCGAAGAGGATCGATGCAGCCAGGCCGGCGAGCAGCGGCGACGCCGAGTAGCCGACGGCGACGAGCCCCGATGCGACGTAGCGTTCGGCGTGATAGACGCAGACGTACGACACGCCGTAGAGGAAGCTCCCCTGCAGCGCCAGCGCAGCGTGCGTCGCGAGCCCGAAGCGCAGCGGCTCTCCGCGCCAGGCCGCGAAGGCGAGGATCGATGCCCCGGCGAGCACGAAGCGCAGCGCGACGCTGAGCTCGGGCGCCAGATCGGCCAGCTGGTACGTGATGACGTGCCAGGTCGTTCCCCAGACGAGGACGCAGATCGCGAACAGCTGCCAGGTCTTGAAGCGCGACACGTCGTTGCGATCAGTCGAAGGCGATCCCGGCCCGGCCGCCCTGGCCGGCGCGAAGCCGCAGGTCGATGCCTTCGAGAACGACGGCGTTCATGCCGAAGGTGATCGCGCCGTCGAGGCGAGGGTCGGCGCGGTACTGCTGCAGCACGTCGCCGACGGCGTGG
Source organism: Caldimonas sp. (assembly GCA_035555295.1). Taxonomy (GTDB): domain Bacteria; phylum Pseudomonadota; class Gammaproteobacteria; order Burkholderiales; family Burkholderiaceae_C; genus Schlegelella_A. The sequence continues at coordinate 760 of DATMGW010000517.1, read as the reverse complement.
CCGGGGATGCCGGTGGCCGGGTCGACGTCGGGAATCGGGCAGCGCGCGCACGGCTTGACGACCTTCAGCCGCACCCGCCCTTCGGCCGCGTCGAAGACGATCTCGTCGAGGTGGTCTTCGCCATGCGAGTCGAGGCCGCCGAGGACGACGTTGGGCCGAAAGCGCGCCATCGTCACCGGCGCCTGGCCGGACGCGGCGAGGCGGCGATTCACTTCGGCGAGCGAGGCGGTCGAAACGACGAGCAGCGGAAATCCGTCCTGGAACGCGGTCTCGGCGTCGACCGCTCCCGTCCACCGGCGACTGGCCAGGCGCTTGTGCTCCGGGTCGAAGCGGACCAGGCGCAGCTCGCGGCCGAGGAAGTCGCTGAACCACTGGGCGCACAGAGCCCCCATGTCGAACGCGGCGACGCGGTCGTCCCAGACGCGGACCTCGCGTCGAGCTTCGACGCGATCGAGCGCGACGTGCAACGCCAGCATTCCCGGCGCGCGCAGGATCATCTCTTCGCTCTTCAAGGTCGGCTGGACGAGCGCCATGCGCGGCAGCTCGCGTTGCGAGACGAAGGTGCCGCTGCCGTCCGTGACCATCCAGGCGCGATCGAGATCGAAGCCCGTCTCGACCAGCAGGGCGTCTCGCGGCGTCGTTCCGGCGCACGATTTCACCGGGTAGACGTGGACCGATTCCACGCTCACGACCTCGTCCAAGGCTTCGCTCACATCCATCCTCTGCAGGCTCTCGGGGCGGCGATTGTCTCGCGAGCGCT
>DATMGW010000516.1:0-4334 GCA_035555295.1 Caldimonas sp. | reverse complement strand
CTTACCGATCGGGCGTCCGTCTCTCATTCTCGGAGCATGAGCACAGAGCGCAGCGTCATCGTCCTGGCCGCGGGCAAGGGATCGCGCTTCGAGGCCGGATCGCACAAACTCGTTGCCGCGTTCGGCGAGCACGGCGTTCTCGCCACGACGCTGCGCCACGCCATCGAGAGCGGCCTGCACGTCGTCGTCGTAACGACCGCGCCGTTCGCCGCGCTGGCGCGCAGCAGCGTCGCGGCGCGCGACGTCGTCGTCCTTCCCGAGGTCGGCGACGATGGCGCCGGGGCGCTCGGCATGGGCCACTCGATCAGCGCCGGCGTCAGCCTGCGCCCGCACGCCCGCGGCTGGCTGGTCCTGCCCGGCGACATGCCGCTGGTCCAGCCGGCGTCGCTGCAGGCGGTGGCCCGCCAGCTCGACCACCATCCCATCGTCTATGCCCAGCACGGCGGAAGGCGCGGCCACCCGGTCGGCTTTGCCGCCGAGCTGTATTCGGAGCTGGTCGCTTTGAGCGGCGACGAAGGCGCGCGCCGCCTGGTCGCGCGCTATCCCGCGTACGGCATCGAGCTCGACGATGCAGGCGTTCTGGTCGACATCGATACCGTCGCCGACCTCGAGGCGGCGATGCGTGGCGAGCAGCCGCAAGACGGCGTTTCGGAAGCTGGCGCGCTCAGGCCGTGAGGGCGTGGCGGCGGGCGAGCGCGACGAGGCGTTCGACGTCGCGATCGCGGATGCCGCAATTGCGCAGCGTCGTCGCCGTCTCGACAAGGTAGGACAGCGTGCTGCCGTAGCGCCCGTTGGCGCTGCGCAGGATCTCGACCATGCTCTCGTCGGGCAACGCGCCCGTGTGGCTCGGGCTCTTCCGGCTGAGGGTGAAGGCGAGCGCCTTGACGACGCCTTGCGGCGTCCGGCAGGGCAGCCAGCGCGGGTCGTAGACGCCGGTCACCATTTCGCGGCCCCACAGGCGCCGCATCTCGGCTTCGACGCGCGAGTGCTCGACGCGATAGGCGCGGCCACGGCACGAGCCGCCGGCCACCAGAGCGAAGACCAGGCCCGGGCATTCCGGCGTGCCGCGATTGATGCGCGAGCGCATCGCCAGGGCCCGGTGCCAGCCGTAGACGGTAGCCGAGCGGTCCTCGACGGCCTCGAACTCGGGCCGCCAGATGAGTGAGGCGTAGCCGAAGATCCAGGCGTCTTCACGGCCGCCCCACTGGTGCAGGGCGGCCTCGAACAGACGTTCCGGGTCGCGACCGGCGTGCGGAGCAGGGTGGTGTGCGTTCATCGCCAACTAGAATCGATCATCGCAAGAGATTACGGACGACACGAGGGGTACATGAGCGAACGCAAGCCGCGACAGAGCAATTCTTCACGCACCGTCGCCATTGCGGCCGTCGTCTTGCTGATCGTCATTGCCATTGCAGGAATCGTGCTCGCCGGGCGTAGTGGTCAGGAAACTGCCGATGCGGTGCCCGCCGCGGGGTCCGCGTCTGCAACAACGCCGCAGGCCGCCTCGGCGCCGACCGCGGCGAACCCGAACGAGGTCGTCTTTGCCGCCGGATCCGACAAGTTGCCGGCGACGGCCGCCGCTTCGCTCGCCCGCTTCGCCGAAGCGGCGCGCGGCAATGCCAACGGGGTGCGCTTGTCGGCGCGCTTCCTGACCGGTGCGAACAAGGCGCGCGACCTCGACCTCGCCAAGACGCGGACCGGGGCGATCCACAAAGTGCTCGCCGCCGACGGCGTCGCCGCCGAGAAGATGCAGGTCGAGCTGGTCGAGATGCCCGCCGGCAGCCTCAGCGCGGCCGACGCCGACCGCATCGACTTGACCCTGCGCTGAGTAGCGACGGCCCATCGGCGCGAAGATCGCCCCGATGAGGAAGCAGGCCCTCGCCGACGTCACCGGGCGGATCACCGACGGGCGGATGAGCGGCGCTTCGGGCCAGGTGCCGGCCGCCATCCACGTCAGCCCCGAGGTCCTCGCCGGCGGTGCGCTCGGCAAGGTGCGCGATGGCGACCTCGTTCGCGTCGACGCGATCGCCGGAAGGCTCGACGCGCTGGTCGACGCCGTCGAGTGGGAGGCGCGCGTAGCGCCGCGGCTCGGTCGCGAAGCGATCGACAGCAACGGGCGCGGCCTGGGCCGCGAGCTCTTCGCCGGGATGCGCAAGAACGTCGTCTCGGCCGAGGAAGGAGCCGGCACATGGCTGTAGGCGAGACGGCGCCGACGCTCGAACCGCTCGATCTCGCCGAGTACGGGCCGGTCATCCCGGTCATCGTCATCGACCGCGTCGAACATGCAGTGCCGATGGCGCGCGCGCTCGTCGAAGGCGGCGTTCGCGTGCTCGAAGTGACGTTGCGCACGACCGCGGCGCTGGCGGCGATTGATGCGATCGCGCGCGCCGTCCCCGAAGCGATCGTCGGTGCCGGGACCCTGCGCAATGCCGGCGACGTCCGCTCGGCGCACGCAGCGGGGGCGCGATTCGCCGTCAGCCCCGGCTACAGCAGCTCCATTGTCGCTGCCTGTCGTTCCCTGGCGCTGCCGCTGCTGCCCGGTGTCGCGACGGCCACCGAGGTCATGCAGGCGGCCGACGACGGCTTTCGCTTTCTCAAGTTCTTCCCCGCTTCAGCGGCCGGAGGTGGCGCGATGTTGAAGGCGTGGGCGAGCCCTTTTGCCGACATCGCTTTCTGCCCGACGGGAGGCATCAGCCTCGACAGCGCGCCGGGCTGGCTCGCCCTGCCCAACGTCAAAGTCGTCGGCGGCTCGTGGCTCACTCCTCCCGATGCGCTCGCCGCGGCCGACTGGCCGCGCCTCACGCGCCTGGCGCGCGAGGCGTGCGCACTGCGGCGCGCGTGAAGAGAGCCCTCGACTACCCGGCGCGCTCGATCAGCTCGATCTTGTAGCCGTCGGGATCGGCGACGAAGGCGATCACGGTCGTTCCGCCCTTGACGGGCCCGGCCTCGCGCGTGACGGTGCCGCCGCCGCTGCGGATCTTCTCGCAGGCGGCCTTCACGTCGGCGACGCCGATCGCGAGGTGGCCGAACGCGGTGCCGATCTCGTAGCTCGAGACGCCGTGGTTGTACGTCAGCTCGATCTCGGCTTGCTCCGGGTTGGCACCGTAGCCGACGAAGGCGAGCGAATATTTCTGCTCGGGTCGCTCGGTCGTGCGCAGCAGCTTCATTCCCATGACGCCGGTATAGAAGTCGATCGAACGCTGCAGGTTGCCGACCCGGAGCATGGTGTGCAGGAATCTCATGGCGTCTCGAAGATGAAGCAGGTGGTGGAGGCGTGAGCGTACAGCTTCCCGTCGCACCCGGTGAGGCGCCCGTCCGCCGTCGCCATGCGGCCACCGACGTGGATCACCTTGCCCTCGGCCCGAACCAGCGGCACCTTGTCGGTCAGCGGGCGGACGATGTTGATCTTCAGCTCGGCCGTCGTGTAGGCCTTGCCCGCCGGCAGGCTGGCCTGCACGGCGCAGGCGACGGCCGAGTCGAGCAGCGTCGCGAACCACCCGCCGTGCACCGTTCCCATCGGGTTGTAGTGAGCGAAGCCGGGCCGGCCCTGGAAGACGATGCGGCCGGGCTCGGCCTCGACGAGGATGAAGTCGAGCGTCTTCGTGATCGGCGGTGCCGGCAGCTCGCCGGCGATCATCGCCCGGAACATCTCGACGCCCGACTTGCCGGCGAGCTGCTCGCGCGTCAGGACGCCCCAGCTTCGCGTTACCGAGCGTATTTCGTCCTCGCGTGCCTGCCACCCGGCCTTCAGATCGATCGTTCCGCCAGCGCTCTTCTCGCTCATCCGTCGCTCCCTCAATGATTGCAGATACAAAAATTGTAGCTACAATCTTCCCATGAAGCGCAGTGCAGCCGAGAGAACGACCCCGGCTCCGGCCGGACCGCGCGGCTGCACGAACCTCAAGCTGCGCCAGCTGACGCGCCGCGTCGGCCGGCACTACGACCGGATCGTCGGCGCCTGCGGCCTGAAGACGACGCAGTATTCCCTGCTTTCGCAGATCGTGCTGCGCGGGCCGATGCGTCCCGGCGATCTGGCGCGGGTCATGGAAATGGAAGCGTCGACCCTGACCCGCAACCTGCAGCCGCTGGTCGGCAACGGCTGGATCGAGATCGGGCCCGGCGCCGACGCTCGCTCGCGCAGCGTCGCGGCGACGCCGGCTGGCGTGGTCAAGCGCGCCGAGGCGCAGCGCGAATGGAAGCGGGCCCAGCTCGCCCTCAACCGGCGCCTCGGCGAAGCGCGTGTCGTCGAATTGCACGCGCTGCTCGACGACTGCCTGGCGCTCGTCACCGAGACCGCTGCGGACGCCCGTGACTGAGGTCGCGCTGCCGGCCGG
>DATMGW010000515.1:0-8341 GCA_035555295.1 Caldimonas sp. | reverse complement strand
GAGGGCGAGCCTGTGCCGCAAGCTCATTTCAGCAGCTCCCGGATCTGCTTCTCGTAGTTGTCCTCGTAGCCGTTCAGGTAGCCGCGATGGACGTAGCGGACCTTGCCGTCGCGGTCGATGAGCACCGTCGACGGCATGGTGCTCAGGTCGTAGAGCTTGCTGACGGCCTTGTCGGTATCGAGGAGCACGGGGAAGGTCACGCCGAGCTTGCCGGCGACGTCGGCAGCCTTGCGCGTGTCGTCGTCGACGTTGACGCCGAGCAGAACGAAGCCGGCGCTGCGGTACTTCTGGTAGAGGCGATTGAGCTGCGGCATCTCCTCGCGGCAGGGCCCGCACCAGGTCGCCCAGAAGTTGACCATGACGACCCGGCCGCGCTGCTCGGCCAGGCGCAGGTTCGGCCCGTTCATGGTGTGCAGGGTGAAGTCGGGCGCCGTCGTCGAGGGCGCGATCGCCGGGGCCGCCGTGTTCGCGGCGACGACCAGCGCGGCGGCGAGTATCAACCGTGCCGCGCGCGGCGAACCCGCTTGCCGGATCGTGATCATGAATCCTTCCTTCTTCAGAAAAAGAATGCGAGGCCGCCGGTGAGCTCGAGGTTCTGCGTGCTCTGACGCTTGCCGAGCAGGTCGAGCGAGAAGATGTGATCGCGCATGTCTACCTGCAGCGCCGCCCAGTCGGCGAGGTAGACGCGGTACCCGAAGCCGAAGTTGTAGGTCGGCCGGCGCTGCTGGTCGAGCTTGGTGCTGCCGACGCCGGTGATGACATAGAACTGGGTCGGTCGGGCTCGCCTGCCGCCGAGAAAGAGCTCGCCGGGGAGGATGTTGTAGCCGACCGAGAGGTTGTAGTAGGTGAGCTTTTCCTTGGTGTCCGGGAAGATGCCGCCGGGAAGGATCTGTCGGAACAGCTCGTCGCTGACCTTGGTGATGGCGTAGACGCCTTCGACGAAGAAGTCTTCCGTGATGTGATAGCCGAGGCGGACGCCGCCGACCGCGCTGGTGCCGAAGTTCTGCGTCGCGTAGGTGCCGCCGAAGGCGCCGATCTCGAAATCGTTGGACGGGAAGTGCGGTGTCTTGATGTCGCGCCGGTCGACCTCCGGCACGACGACCTGATCGGTCTGCGTCGGCGTCGGGTCGGCGCCGTGCGCCGCGAAGCACAGTGCCGCGGCGGCGGCGACGAGAGCGGAGCGCGATAGATTCTTGTTCATGCGGGGTCCGGAAGGCGTCTGCGGCCGTCAGAAGAAAAAGGAAACGCCGCCCGTCCAGGCGCGGTATTCGTTCGACTTCGTATCGTTGACGAAAACCGTGTACAGCGAATAGTCGGCGCGCAACACGAAACGGTCGGTGAGGTAATAGCGCACACCGATGACCGCATTGGCGAGCTTGGCGTTCGTCGTCATCGCGCCGACGAGGCTCAGGTTCGGAAAATTGCTGAACTTGCCGACGCCGATTCCGACGAAGGGCGAGATGCGCCGGTCCGACCACGGCTCGGCGATGAGGTTGAGGTGCCAGAAGTCGGTGCCCGAGAAGACGCCTTGCACCTGACCGATCGTGGCTTCGGCGCTGAGCGTCTCCGACATGCGCACGCTGGTCCACAGCTTGAGCACGGGCTCGGACTTGAAGTGTCCCCACGCTGCGCCGAGTTGGACGCGCCGGCTCAGGAAGTCGTCGATCAGGACGTCGCGAAAGCTCTTCCTCACCCCGCCGGCGGTCAACGTCGTTTCGAGTTGCTGGCGCAGAACCCAGCCGACCTTGCCGCCTTCGGTGCGCACACGGAACCAGTCGGTATGGCGCAGCTCGATCTCGATCCATTCGTTGCGCGCGGCGACGTGGAAGATGGGATAGCCGCGGCCCGGGCCCGTGCGCAGCTCGATGTAGGCGTCGGCGATCTGCACCTGCTCGCCCTTGCCGTGCGGCGGCGGCGGGCCCGGCGGCGTCGAGGCCGCCGCGGCGGGTGCGGGCGCTGCCGCAGCCGGCGCCGCGCTGGCTGCCGGTTCGGGAGCCGGCGCGGACGTCGGTCCGGCGGGCGCGGAGGTCGGCGCCGCTGTGGAAGCGGCAGGGGAGGCAGGTTCGGCCTGGACGTCGGCCGCAGCGGCACGGCCGAGACCGAGCGCGCCGGCGATCAGCACCGCGGCCACGCCGAAGGCGCGGCGCTTCATTGGATGTTGCACGTTCCGGTCGCTGGATCGGGCGGCGTGAACATCGTGTAGGTGGCGGTGCTGAACTCGTCCTGCCCGTTGGGCGAGGGATGGGTGATCCAGTACTTGATGATCTCGGCATTCGGGTCGGACTGGCCCGCGAAGATGAGCCCGCCGCCGTGCAGCACGCCGAGGAGCAGAGGCTTGTCGAGGAGACGGCTCTGCGTCGTCGAGCCGATGACGACCTCGCCTTGCGCCGAGTAGAAATTCTTGTAGATGTCGCTGGCTCGGATGACGGCGGGGGTGTTGGCGGGGTCGCTCAGGACGAGCGGCTGCGCCGCGGGCTCGAGCCTAAAGGCTCCGCCGGTGCCGGTCGCCGTTGCGTGGCAGCCGGCCCCGGCGCAGGTGTTGGTCGAGACCGTCCCGTTGAGATTGATCTGCAGCTGGGCCAGGAAGATCGGGTTGACGCACTTCTGGAAGTAGGCGAAGGCGAGGTGCTGGCCCGACAGCACCTGGGGATTGGCCACGGCCGAAGGAGTGTCGAACGGGTTCGACCCTCCTCCGCCGCAGCTTACGAGAAGCGCAGTGGCCGCGGCTGCGACGAGCGTGCGGCGCGCTGAGCGCCGGGACGCGGATGCGATGGAGACACGTCGTTGCAGCCAGGCCATTCCGTCAACACCCTCCGGCGATCCAGTTGGCGATCGTGTTGTAGTCGGCACTGCCGACCGGCAGGACCGCCGTCGTCACGCCGACCGCGCCCGGCGGATGCGGCACCGTCGAGGGCTTCGACAACAGGTAGTTCGACGCCGGGTTGCAGGTGTTCGAGATCATCGACAGGGTCACGCCGTAGTCGCCCTTCGGATCACCGGTGAGGACGAAGCGGTTGTTGCGGAACGACGTGCCGATCGCCGGCAAGGTCGGGTCGTCGCTGCCGATCGCCTGGTGGCAGTACGCCGCGCAGGTCTTCGTCAGGATCGGCAGGACGTTCGCCGTGAACGAAGCTTCGTCGAGGCCATTGATCAGGCGGACGCCGCTCCCCGCATTGAACGGATCGTTGTAGTACTTGCCGCCGGTGTCCATCCACTCGGCCAGCATGCGCTTCTCGGCGGCGTTGAGCATCGTCGAGTGATCAGGCGCGCTCGCCGGCGGGTTCGGATGCGCGGCAAGCGCGTCGGCGCCGGCCATCAGCGTCTGGCCCCACAGGATCTCGGTGAGGCGGCTTTGCCGCGCCAGGCCGAGCGCATCGCCTTCGCTCGCCATCGTGCTGACGAGCGCCGGTCCGCGGGCGATCACCAGCACGCCTTCTTCGATCTTCGTCACCGGCAGGCCGGTCACGGGATCGAGGAGCGGGTCGCCGATCATCACCTCGCCGTACGACTCGACGCGTCCGTCACCGGCGGTCGTGCCGGCGAGGGAGAGCTTGTCGGGGTCGTTGTGGCAGTTCGTGCAGGTGTTGGCACCACGGTCGCGCGTCCACAGAGGCTGGATGTGATCCGGATAGTTGATGATGCCATTCGTCGGCACCGCTGTTACAAGGTCGTCTCCCGGATTCGCGTTTCCTGTGTATTTCAGCGCGATTGTCGTGCGCGCCGTGACTCCGGCCTTGCTCGTGTCGGCCCAGACGTCGCTGTAGACCATGTCGGTTCCGAGCAGCAGCTTGGTCGCGTCGAGACGGGTCCGCGTGTCGGCGTAGGTCTCGCCCGACTGGTGCGCGGCGGCCATCGCCGGCAGCAAAGCCGCAGGCACGCTGTTGACGACGGTTCCCGAGTTGATGGCGCCGCCGCGACGCGGGCTGTGGCAGCCGTCGCAGGTGCGACGCTCGCCGGGGCGAACCTGGATCCAGTTGGTGTGCGTCTGGAAGGCACGCCCCGTCTCGTCGACGACCGCCAGGCCGATCGGCGTGTTCGCCGGCACCGTGAGCTTGAACGAGCCATCAGGCTCGATCGGCGCATAGCCGAGGATCCGCTGCATCTCGAACTCGGTCTCGCCGATCGCGCTGCGCATGCCGCTCATTCCGGCGCCCGGCGCGACCGCTTGCACGGCGCGGATGAAGCGCGCCGGCGAACAGCCGTAGGCCGCGCTGGCCGGATCCTTCATGCGGACGATGTCGGCGATCTGCGAACGCGTGTCCTGCGGGTCCGAAGGCGCCGTCTTGGCGATCGCCGTCGCGCAGCCGGCGGGCAGGTCGGCCGCGGTCAGGACGGCGTCGCCCATGCGGCCGAGCTCGTCGGTGTCGTAGACGCTGCGCACGTCGAGCAGGCCCAGGTTGGCGGCGATCAGCGCCGGGTCGCCGGCGGTCGGCTGGGAGACGTTCGGCTCGGTGTGCGGCAGGACCGCGACCGGGTGCGTGTTCATGAAGCCCGCCGGCGGCGCGGCGACGATGAGGAAGGTCTGCGCCTTCGGGTCGAACATGTAGACCGAGTACGACGGCGGCACGTTGTTCTGCAGGTCGTCCGCGGCGACGTTGACCGTGAGGCGATTCATGTCGCCCACGCGCGCCATCTCGGCAGCCGTCAGCGTCGCGCAGGGAACGACGCCGACACCCTTGCGCGTGACTTCGCACGGGGTGAACGACGCGAGGATGCGGTCGGTACCGTCCCACAGCGGGTACGGCGTGGTAATACGTCCGTATTGCGACAGTCCGCCGCCGATGTCGAGCGCCTGGATCGTCGCCTGGTGCTGGCCGTTTCCGGTCACGCCGGGAGCCGAGGGCACGCTGTTCTCGGAGAAGTGGGCAGCGTCGATGAAGACGAGCCCGCCGCCTTCGTGCGTGCGCGACAGCGGCATCAGATCGGAGCTGATGAAGCCGGCGTTGGCGCCGGCCGGGTCCATGTCGCGCGGATGCAGGAAGCTGTTGCCCGGGCTATGCGCGCCGTAGAGGACGAACATGTTCGTTCCGTCGGGCTTGACCGTGAAGACCTTGAAGTGGTTGCGGCCGCCAACGTGGTCCCAGCGCGAGAACATGATGTCGCCGTTGGGGCGCACCGTCGGGTTGCGGTCGTGGCTCTGGTTGACCGAGATCTGCGTCACGTTGCCGCCTTGCGCGTCCACCGTGTGCAGGTTGAAGACCGTTTCGCGCTCGTATTCGTCGAGCGCGAGGTAGGTGTGGCCCGTGCCTCCCTGGTTGATGCTCGAGGTCGTCTGCCGGTTCGAGGTGAAGACGTACCCCTTGCCGGCCGGCAGGTAGCTCGGCTCGACGTCGTCGCCCGGCCCGTTCGTGATGCGGCGGAAGGTGCCGCCCTTCAGGCCCCCCGTCGTCATGTCGTATTCCCAGATGTTCCAGCGCCCCGTGCACGCCGGAGCTCCGTCGATCATCGCCGTGTTGGAGGCCGGGCAACGCATCGAGAAGACGAGCTTCTTGCCGTCGAACGAGACGTCCGGGCTTTGCGCATCGCCATTGCCCTGCGTGAACTGCGACGTGATGTTGATCTCGTTGGCACTCGCCGAGGCCTTCTCGCGGATCATGATGTCGCCGCCTGGCGCCGACCCGCCGACCGTCGTTGGATTCGCGGCGATCGTGTTGACGCGCTGCGCGTAGGCGATGGGCACGTCGCCGGCGACGGTCAGCGTGCTGGCCTCGTTGCTGGAGCCGCTGTTGCAGCCCGCGAGGGCAAGCGCAATGGCACAGGCAAGGGGGGCGGTATGCAGGAGCTTCTTCATCTGTCTCTCCTTGGACGTCTCAACAAAATGGGCGGGGGTCGTCATGAAATCGGATGGGCAGGGGAAGGCGTCAACAGGCCTGACGAGCAGTGCAGCGCGCCGCTCGCGTCGACCACCACGGCGTCGACGCCGGGTTGCGATTCGATCAGCCGCATTCCCTTGTCGAGGCCGAGCACGAAGACGGCCTTCGACAACGCCTCGGTCGTCAGCCCGTCGTCAGCGAGCACGGTGACGCTGTGCACGCCGCTCGGCGAACGCCCGGTGGCCGGGTCGATCAGGTGGTGGAAGCGCTCGCCGTCGGCATCGAAATAGCGTTCGTAGTCGCCCGAGGTCGAGATCGAAACGTCGACGAGCGGCAGCACCGCGGCCATCTCCCCGCCGGGTCGGCGCGGGTGGCGGATGCCGATCGTCCAGGGCCGGCCGCGCCGGTCGCCGATGACGCGGCTGTCGCCGCCGGCGCTGACGTTGGCGTGGCGGATGCCGCAGCGGCGCAGGATCGCCGCGGCGTTGTCGACGGCATGGCCCTTGGCGAAGCCGCCCAGGTCGATGCGCATGCCGGGTCGCCCGAAGCGCACCGTGCGCGCCTCGCGGTCGAGCAGGAGATGGCGCCAGCCGATCGCGGCGCGTGCCTGCGCCAGCGCCTCGGCGCTCGGGCGGATGCGCTCGCGATAGTCGTAGAGGTGTCCGACCGCGGCGTACGTGATGTCGAAGGCGCCTTCGGAAAGTTCGGCGAACGCTTCGGCGCGGTCCAGCAGGCGCGCCATCTCGGCGCTCACCGGCACCGGCGCGGCGGCGGCGCGACGGTTGATCCGCGATAGCTCCGAGTCGGCCTTGTGCGGGCTCATGGCCCGATCGATGCGCCGCATCTCGTCCATGACCAGGCCGATCGCCGCCTCGCCCGCTTCGCGCTCGTCGCTCCACAGTTCGACGCCGATCGCCGTGCCCATGATCGCCTCCTCGCGGCGCAGCCAGCCGGCGCCGGGCGCGTGCGACGCCTCACCGCGGGCGGCGCCGCGGGAGTCGTTCCTGGGTTCAACGATGTCGAACATCAGCGCTGCGGTGCCTGCGAGTGAGGGTGGGCCATGACGGCAAGAGGACGATGCGGATGCGAACGGACACAAATGACGATCTGGCGCTCGGGTCGGTACGCAGAACACATGCCCGAGACTTCACCACGGCTGGCCTTCGAAATGGCGTCAATATTTGTTAGCAATGGCGCCCAGACCTTGCCGCGATCGCGGCCGAGTAGCCGATTTGGGCGGCTATGCGTGCAAGTGCTTCAAATGTGAGCAAATGCAGCCGACACAGTTCGCGAAACGCGACTCGGCTGTATCCAGGTGTTGCGCGGGACGGGCGCCGGGTGCGCCCGCTAGTCGCCGCCGAAGGCGGCCTCAGATCTGCACCCGCGTCCCCAGCTCGACGACGGCGTTGTCGGGCAGGCGGAAGAACTCGACGACGCTGCCGGCGTTGCGCGACATCATCGCGAACAGCGCCTCGCGCCAGTGCGCCATGCCGGCGCCGCGTGTCGGCACGACGATCTCGCGGCTGAGGAAATACGAGACCGCGCCCTCGTCGATGAAGAGGCCCTCGCAGGCGCACAGCTGCAGCGCCTTGGGCACATCGGGTGCGTCCTTGAAGCCGTAGTTCACCTCGACCTTCCAGAAGCCGGCGACCAGCGCCTCGACCCGGACGCGCTCGGCGTCGGGAATCCACGGCACCTCGTGGAAGTTGACGGTGAGGATCACGTTCTTCTCGTGCAGCACCTGGTTGTGCTTCAGGTTGTGCATCAGCGCCTGCGGCACGGTGTCGGGGTTGGCGACGGCGTAGACGGCGGTGCGCGACGTGTGATGCACATAGCTGTCCGAGGCGATCGCGGTGATGAAAGGCAGCAGGTCCGGGTCGTCCAGGCGGATGTGCTCGATCAGCAGCTCGCGCCCGCGCTTCCAGGTCGCCATGACGGCGAAGATCGCCCCGCCCAGGAGGAGCGGAAACCAGCCGCCCTGAAAGAACTTGAGCGAGCACGAGGCGACGAGCACGGCGTCGACGACGAGGAAGAGCCCGGTCGCGGCGAGCGCCAGCGGCAGCGGGTAGCCCCAGGCGTGGCGGACCACGAAGAAGGTGAGCAGCGTCGTGATGAACATCGTCACCGTGACGGCGATGCCGTAGGCCGAAGCGAGGGCCGAGGAGCTGCCGAAGCCGAGGACGGCGAGCAGCACCGCGATCATGACCGTCCAGTTGACGAGCGGCATGTAGATCTGGCCGACCTCGCGATCCGAAGTGTGCAGCACCTTCATCCGCGAGAGCAGGCCGAGCTGCATCGCCTGCTTGGTCATCGAGAAAGCGCCCGAGATCACGGCCTGCGAAGCGATCACGGAAGCCGCTGTCGCCAGCACCACCATCGGCACGACCCAGGCCGCAGGGAAGAGGCGATAGAACGGGTTGTCGAGCGCGCCCGGGTCGCCGATCAGGAGCGCGCCCTGGCCCATGTAGTTGAGCGTCAGCGCCGGCGCGACCAGCCCGGTCCAGGCGAGCCGGATCGGGCGCTTGCCG
>DATMGW010000514.1:0-10970 GCA_035555295.1 Caldimonas sp. | reverse complement strand
CGTGGGCGAGCTCTACGGGCCGCTGAAGGCCGTCAGCGAGGAGGAAGCGCAACGGCAGTTCCCGGGGAAGGCGACGATCATTCGACCGGGATTGATCGTCGGCCCGGGCGACGAGACGGATCGCTTCACGTACTGGCCGGTCCGCCTTGCGCGCGGCGGCGAAGTGCTGGGGCCGGGCGACGGCACCGACCCCGTGCAATTCATCGACGCCCGCGACCTCGCCGAGTGGACGGTCCGCATGACCGAGTCGCGCACCCTGGGCGTCTTCAATGCGACCGGACCGCAACTCCCGCTCGGCATGCGCGACATGCTCGCGGGCATTGCCACTGCGACCGGCGCCACGGCGCGCATCACCTGGGTCGCCACCGACTTCCTCGAGGCGCGGCAGGTATCGGCGTGGTCCGACTTGCCGGTCTGGGTTCCGGGCCAGGGCGACAGCGCCGGATTCGCCCGGCGAAAGATCGGCAAAGCGCTCGATACCGGCCTCGCCTTCCGTCCGCTCGCGACCACGGCAGCCGACACGCTGGCGTGGTTCAGACAGCAGCCCGAGGCTCGCCAGGCGAAGTTGCGAGCCGGGCTCGCGTCGGCGCGGGAAGCAGAGCTGCTGGGGCAGTGGACGGCGGACGCGAAAGCGCGGGGGACCGTCTCTTCGCGCCCCGGTTGACGCTTCGTCGCTCTGGTCCCCGAGCCCGCGCCTTTCAGCACGATTTGCGGCGCCGCTCGAACCCGACGCGATTGCCCACCTCGCATAAAGGGCAGACGATCGGCTCACCTCGAATCCCGCGAGGTCTTGACGTGGACCGCATCGAGCCGGCGCAGAAGATGGACGCCGGGTTCACACGGCCCAGATGCCGTTCATCCGCGCCGTCGGCTTCGGGATCGTCAGCGTCATCGTCGTTCTGCACGACTTGCGCACCGACCCTCTGTTTCCGCAGCCGTCCCTTCTGCTGCTGGTGGCGACGGACGCGCTCTTCGCCGCGTCGAGCTGGCTCGTGCTTCGCTTCGCCTATGGCCGGACCGGCCGCGTCGACCTGAGCCTGATCTTCCTGCACCTCGACGTGCTCGTGTGGCTGCCCATGGACGACTACCTGACCAAGCCCGTCAGCAGCGCCTCGCTCGCCGCGGCGTTGCAGCACGGGACCGGACGGCGGGCCCCGGCGCCCTCTGCGACGCCGGGGACGCGGTGAAGCGTCATTGAAAGACTCACCGTCCAGCCAGGTCGGCGACGACGAGCACGAGCTCGGCGACATCGAACGGCTTGGCCAGATGCGCCTGGTAACCCGCGACGAGGGTGCGCTTTCGGTCTTCCGCCCGAGCGAGCGCCGTGAGCGCCACGGCGGGAATCCTTTCGTCCCTGGTTTCGCCGGCGCGCAACGTCCGCATGAGCTGGTAGCCATCCGTCTCCGGCATTCCGATGTCGCTGACGATGACGTTCGGCGTGATCTCCTTCAACACGTCGAGCGCCTGTTGCGCCGACGACACCGCCGTGACGGTCGCTGCCTGCTCTTCGAGGACTCGTTGCAGCATTTCGCGCCCGTCCGCCTCGTCATCGACGACCAGGACGTGGACTCCGGCCAACCTGGGCGGCGAGAGGCTTTCCGCGCACGACAGCTCTTCGGCCGGATGCGCTCGCGCCGGGTCCTCGGCTTCCAGCTGCACGATGGAAAGCGGGAGCTCGACGACAAAGGTGGCGCCCTGTCCTTCTCCCTCGCTCATGGCTCGTATCGAGCCCTCGTGCAACTCGACGAGTTGCCTGGAAATCGCGAGCCCCAGTCCTAGGCCGCCGTAGCTGCGGGTCGTCGACGCGTCCTTCTGGGAGAAGCGGTCGAAGACGTGGGGAAGAAAGCTTGCCGGGATGCCGATCCCGGTATCGCTCACGCTCAGCTCGACGCAGGCGTTCACCCGCTGCAGCAGCACCCGGATCTGTCCGCCCTTGGGCGTGAACTTGATCGCGTTGCTCAGCAGGTTCCAGATGACGTGCTGCAGGCGGCCGCCATCGGCCGTGACCGTCGCCGGATGCGTATCCAGGATGACCGCGAGACGGATGTCCTTGGCCTTGGCTGCGGGCTCGGCGGACTCGATCGCGCTTTGCACGATGTCGAGCATCGACAGCTGCTGCACATCGAGCCGCACCTTGCCGCTCATGATCCGGCTCAGGTCGAGCAGGTCGTCGATCAGTCGCGCCTGCGCCCGCGCGTTGCGATCGATCGCGTCGATTCCGCGCTGCAGATCTTCGGGCTTCAGGGCAGCGACGTTGCGCTTCAGGATGTGCGTCCAGCCCAGGATCGAGCTCAACGGCGTCCTCAGCTCGTGCGAGAGCGTGGCCAGGAATTCGTCCTTGATCCGGGTCGCCTGCTGCGCCGTCATCCGCGCGCTCCGCTCGGCTTCCAGTATCTCTTCGCGTTGCTGGCCGACGATCTCGAGAGCCTCGGCGCGCTTTTGCTCCGTCAGGTCACGTGTCAGTTTCGCGAACCCGCGCAGCCGTCCCTCCGAGTCGTGCAGGGCCGTGATCGTGACGCCGGCCCAGAACGTCGTGCCGTTCTTGCGCACGCGCCAGCCGACGTCGGCGAAGCTGCCTTTCTCGGCGGCGACCAGGAGCTCGTGCTCCGGCCATCCGCTTTGCCGCACGTCGGCGGGATAGAACGTGGAGAAATGCTTGCCGATGATCTCGCTCGCGGCGTAGCCCTTGATCCGCTCGGCTCCGGCGTTCCACGTCGCGACGATTCCGTTGACGTCGAGCATGAAGATCGCATAGTCGAAGACTCCCTCGACCAGCAGGCGAAAGCGCTCCTCGCTTTGCCGCAAAGACTCCTCGTGGTCTCGACGTTGCGTCAGGTCGCGCGTGATCTTGGAAAACCCCAGCAAGGTGCCGGAGGCATCGCGCAAGGCCGTGATGACGGCGTTCGCCCAGAACCACGCGCCGTCCTTGCGGACCCGCCAGCCCTCGTCCTCGAAGCTCCCGGCACTCTTGGCGACATCGAGCTCTTGCGCGGGCAAGCCCGCTTGCAACGCTTCGGGCGGGTAGAAACGGGAGAAATGCTGGCCGATGATTTCCCCGGCCGTATAGCCCTTGATGCGTTCGGCTCCGGCGTTCCACGTCAGGATATAGCCCCCGGGGTCGAGCATGAAGATCGCGTAGTCCCTGACGCCTTCGACCAGCAGGCGAAAGCGCTCCTCGCTCTGGCCCAGTGCGCCCGAGTCTTCGCCGGCGCGCGGGGTTTCGCTCATCGAGGCCATTCGTAACATGTCGTCCCGTGTTCCCGGTCTCCGCCGCCCGAGGACGGGCGAGTCAACCCCCCAACGCGTGGGGTCCCGGCAACCTTGCCGGCAAGCGGCGCGCCCGACTAGGATCGATGGCATGTGCATCGGCCGCCTCGGCGCCCCATCGGGCGGCGCGAGGCCTCGGAGAACGCCATGGGATTGATCGCTTCGCTCGGCCTTCCGGAACGACCCAAGGCGATCCAGCCGCAGAAGGTGATGAACATCACCGACTCGCAAGGCGCGGAGGTGACCAAGGACGGCTCGCGGCCGATCGCCGTGGTGCCGACCCAACCGGCCGAGGCGCTGCGCGGCAAGCTCGAGGCCAAGGACAAGGTGCTGCGCGACGCCTACGCCAAGCTCACGACGGCGCAGCCGAAGCTCGAGGCGGCGATCGCCGGCGCGAGCGGCGACGCGAAGAAGGCGATGGAAGCGCAGAAGGCCGACGTCGACAAGCACGTCGCGAGCATCGAGCGGCAGCTGAAGGCGCTCGATGCCGACCGCAAGGCACTCGACGACCCGCGCACCGACGCCAAGGCGATGAACGACATCCTGGCGCGCAACAAGTCGGGAGCTGCGGTCGGATCCGCCACCGAGGTCGACCGCCACGACGGCGAGTACGAGAAGAAGGCGACCGAAAAGCGCGAAACAACGACGACGACCTCCTACGCCAACGGCACCTCGACGACGCGGACGAGCGACAAGACGAACTCGGTCGGCGTCGACGGCGTGACGAGGAAGACCGTCGAGTCGAAGGAGAAGCAGACGGCGACCGACAAGACCTCGACCTCGGTCTCGCGTACCGACAAGATCTCGAAGGACGGCTACTCCAAGGAGACGGTGCAGAAGCACGAGCACGAGGCCGACGGGCAGACGAGCAGTGTCGAGAAGAAGAGCGGCACCAAGATCGGCCCCGAGGGCTACGAGTCGAGCAAGGAGCAGAAGATCACCCATGCCGACGGGTCGGGAACGAGCACCTCGTCGACCGGCAAGCTCGAGCGCGGCGACGGCAAGGCCGGCGGCAGCAAGACGAGCACGAGCACGAAGACCGACGCCTCGGGCAACACGACGAGCAACACCGGAACGGCCAAGGGCGGCATCGTCGCCGACAAGGACGGCATCGGCGGCTACGGCGAAGGCGAGCGCTCGATCGAGCGCAAGGGCGCCAAGGGACTGAAGACCGGCGCGGTGGCGGGGCTCAATGCCAAGATCACGTGCAACGTGACTGAGAAGGAAAAGACCGACCCGCCGGTCTACCTGCTGACGACGCGGATCAGCCTGGGCGCCTCGGTCTCGGCATCGGCGGGGCGCGACAAGGAAGGCTCCGAAGGCAAGGTCGGCGTCAAGCTTTCGGGCTCGGCGCAGGTCTACATGGATTGCAAGCACGAGCTCGGCGAGGCCGAGGCGGCCGCGTATGTCGCGGCGTTGAAGACCGGCAGCGGCACGCAGAAGGAGTTCGCGATCATCCGCACGGGCCTGTCGGGCAACTGGGACAAGGCACGCGAGATGTACCAGGCGATGTCGGGCAAGACGGGCTCGGCAGCCGACGTCGACTCGATGCAGGCCGGCGACAGCAAGACCGTCGGCAAGAAGACGCAGGGCGGCGTCGCGGTAAGCGGCGACGCCAAGGGCGTCGGCGTCGAGCTCGGCGCCGAGAAGACGCACGACCAGTCGATGACGGTCACGAAGGAAAAGGACGGCAGCGCGACCTACGAGACGAAAGTCGGCGACGCGACGAAGAAGTCGGCCGGCGCCAAGGTGAGCGTCGGCGTCGTCGAGGGCAGCTTCAGCGCCTCCCATACCGTGACGAGTTCGGCCGGCTACAAGCTGCACGTCACGCCGGACATGAAGAACGCGAAATTGCTGCAGGACCAGATCGCCAAGCTGTCGTCACAGAAGGAGATCGACGACTTCGCCAAGGCGCATCCCGAAACCGTCGTCCAAAAGACCGAGACGAAGGGCGACGCCGACGCGCAGGCGGTCGGCGTCGGCATCGGCGGCGCCAAGGTCGGGCTGAATTACGGCCACGGCATCGAGGAGTCGAAGACGACCGACGCGAGCGGCAAGGTCATCGGCACGCAGACCAAGGGAACGAACACCGGTGGCATGGAGGTCAAGGTCGGCAAGCTGAAGATCGGCGCGTCGACGACCGAAGAAGCGGTCGCCAAGAAGGACGCCGACGGCGAGACGACGCTCGACGTCACGAAGTCCGACCAGTCGACGGACGCGGCGAAGTTCCTCGGCTCGCTGCCCGTCGTCGGCGACAAGAAGGACAAGAAGAAAGGAGCGCTCGCCACCGTCACCGGCGCCGAGGAAGAGCAGGACACGGACACGCGCGACGTCCAGGGGATCACGCTCAAGGGCACCGACCTGGCATGGCTGGCCGACACCGCCGGCCGCGACATGAAGGCCTGGATGGGGGCCTGCGACGACCCACAGCTGCGCCCGGACTGGCTCGCCGCCGCGAACGAGGTGCGCAAGGCCGGCGGCGGCAAGGACGCGGTGGCGAAGGCCCTCGCCCGCTTCGTCGGCAAGGATCCCGGCAAGCGCGCCGGCATGGTCAACAAGATCGTGCGGCCGGCCGGCGACGTGTCGTCGGGCATGCGTTACGAGTACCCGGACAGCGTCGCCAAGAGCCGCGGCGACTACGAGAAGCTCGTCATCGCCGCCTGCGAGAAGGACATCGTCAAGGCGGCCAAGGAAGGCGACGTGGCGAACGCACAGAACGTCGGTGCCGATCTGAAGGAGAAGCTCCGCTCGCTGTACTCCGTCGTCAACAGTGCGACCGACTTCAAGCAGCCGGCGGTGAGGAGCGAGATGCTCGCGGCGATCAGCGAGCGGCAGGCGAAGGTCGAAACGGCACTGAAGGCGCTGTCAGGTCCGGTCGATCCGAAGTCGCAGGACCGCTCCGAATACGCGCGCCTGCTCGAACTCTGCATCGGCTACCAGCAGACCGAGAACGAGTGCTTTGCCAAGATCGAGGAGGAGTACCACAAGCGCTGGAGCAAGGAAGACGCCGTCGTCATCGCCACCCTGATCAAGCAGGTGCGCGACCTGCACGCCTTGTGGCACAAGGACTACGACAAGATGGCGATGTACGCCCAGGAGAACGACCTCGGCAAGGACACCTACTGGAAGTACAAGCCCGACGTCGAGCGCTTCAACCGCGCCCTGAAAGGCCACCCCGGCGCGCCGTCGGCAGCCAAGCCGGAAACGGCTGACAGGAAGCGCAACCCCGACGCCGTCTCCGAGAAGGGCAAGGGCGAGATGAACCGGCAGGTCGACAGCGACCGCTACAAGAACTACCAGAAGGTCAAGCTCGGAGTGGAGACGACGCGCACGAACGCCGAGCGGCTCGGCAACGAGATCGAGGCGCTGCTGAAGACCAGGCCCAACGCCGCGGCGACCAAGCTCGTCAACCAGGCGGAATTGCTCTTCGAGGCGGCCGACGTCAAGGTCAAGAAGTGCCGCCCGAACTACATGGAAGACATGGAAGACCTGGGCTCCGCGGCGTTCGAACAGTACAAGCAGTCGCTCGCGCTGCTGAACAAGGCGCGGGCGATGTTTCCGAAATAGGCTGCACTGCCCGCGTGCCGCTCTCTAGCCCGCCTTGGACCAGCGGACGACGAGCCCGCTCTTGTGCTCGGGCGGAACGACCCACTTCAGTGACAAGTCCTGCGCAGGAAGATCCCACTTCGCCGTCCGCACCGCGAGCACGGCGAAGAGCTGCATCATCACCGTCGCGAAGTCATAGCCGGCGCATTTGTGGAAGGTCAGCGCACCGGCGCCTTGCGGCATGAAGGCGTCGGGCGCGCGCTTCTTCTCGTCGCGCTCGGCGGAGAAGCGCTCGGGGTCGAAGGTCTCGGGGGCGGTGAAGACCGGATCGAGGTTGCTCTCGTGCACCGCCATCATCACCAGCCAGCCCTGCGGGATCGTGTAGCCGCCGACGTCGATGGCGGACTTCGCGCGCCCGAAGCTCATCGGCACGTTCGGGCAGGTCCGCTTCACCTCGTCGACGACCTGCATGAGGTACGGCATCGCGGCGAGCTGGGCCGGACCGATCGGTCCGGTCGCCGCGTGGGCGAGTACCTCGGCGCGCAGCCGCTCGCGCACCTGCGGGTGCTCGTGCAGCGCGCGCAGCATCGCCGCCAGCTCGGCGTAGACGATCATTCCGGCGAGGAGGAAATGGTGCATCTCGCAGGCCGCGGTTCGGGCGTCGAGCGGCGCGCCCGCCTCTTTGGCGGCGGCGAGGATGCGCGACAGGCCGTCGCGCGGCCCGGTCGGCGAATCGACGTGGCGGCGCACGATGCCTTCGAGCAGCACGAGGATCCGGTCGCGCGCCTGCAGGCCCTTGCTGTAGGCGGTCCCGGGCAAAGGGATCGGCAAGGCGACGAAGGCCTTGGCGAGGATCGCGTTGTCGGCGAGCAGGCGCGTCAGCTCTTGACCCGGCTCGAGGCCGAAGATCGCGCCGGCCAGCGATTCGATCGCGAGCGTCTTCAGCTCGGCCGTCACCGGCCCCTGGCCGTTCGCGATCCACTTCACGAGCAGCGCTTCGATGCGGCGCTGCAGGCCAGGCAGGTAGCTCGCGACCGCCTCGCGCGAGAACGCCGCGAGGAGGATGAGCTTGCGCCGCGCGTGCGCCTCGCCGTCGAGGAGCGGGACGATGTCGGGGTTGCCGCCGAACAGCGCGAGCAGGTTCGCCGGCATCGCGCCCTCGCGCTCGACCTTCGTCGCGTCGAGCCAGGTCGCGACGCGCTTCGGGCCGGCGATGAACGCGGTGGGCTTGCCGAGGATGCTGGTGCGGAAGACGTCGCCGAAGCGGGCGCGGCGCTCGTGGATGAAGGCGAACGGATTGTTCGCGAAGGCGAGCGTCTCGCCGAGGAGCGGCAGTCCGTTGCTGCCGGGCGGAAGTGGATTCGCGGTGGCCATGGTGGGTCTCCTCTTCCCGGCGTCGTATGCGCGGCGGTGCGCGAGCATACGTGACGCCGGGGCGCGCGAATCACCCACCTCGAGCGCGGTAACGCGCGCAAAGCCGCGAGCCGGTGCGGACGCTGCCCGCCCGGCTCGGGCGGCGACGAATAGCTGCCGCGCCGCCTACCAGTCGGCGACCACGACCTGCCCTTGCGTCAGGTAGACGAGCTTGGGCCCGATCTGCAGGCTGCGATCGCCCCACAGGTTCGGGTAGGTCGTCGGGTCGCTCGGCGCGGGCAGCATCGCCTTCAGCACGAGGCTGCCGGCCTGCGTGTCGACCTCGATGCGCTGCAGTCCGTGCTGTGGGCTCGGGTCGTAGGGTGCGGTCGTGACGAGCATCGGCAGGCCGATCCGCGCCACGCTGCCGCTCTGCAGCCAGTTGATGCCGTGGCTCGAGTAGTCGAGCGCACTCTGGCTGCCGGCGGCGCCGACGACTTGCGTGGCGAGCGCCTTCGGTTGCGTCGCATCGCTGACGTCGAACAGGCCGAGCTTGACGCCGCCCAGGTGGTTGGTCGCGTCGACGTCGCGGCCGACGCCGAACAACAGCGCGTCGGTCAGCGGGAACAGGTAGTCGGAAAAGCCCGTCACCTGGAGCGACCCCGCCGCGAGCGGATTGGTCGGGTCGCTCAGGTCGAGCACGTAGAGCGGGTCGACGCTGCGAAAGGTCACGAGGTAGCCGCGCGCGCCGGTGAAGCGCACCCCGTGCACCTGCTCGCCGGGTTTGCCCAATGGCTCGGGGTGCTTGCTGTTCGGCAAGGTTGCCAGCGTGGCCAGCGTCCGGTCGCTGGGCGATTCGCGCAGGACCGTCAAGGTCGCGGGCGACGGCGGCGGCGCGGTCGCCGACGTGGCGTCTTCGGGCAGCACCCAGCCGGTCTGGCCGGTGAAGCTCAGCACGCGCAGGTCGCCGTTGTACTCGCCCATCCTGTAGGGCTTGCGCTGATCGTCCCAGCCGAGGTTGCCCTGGACTTCGCCCGAAGCGCGGTAGTCGATCGCCAGGCCCGCGACCGAGAACTTGTGGATGTCGGTCGCGAACTGCGGCGCGTATTGGACGAGCCCGCTGGCGAGGATCTGGAACGGGAAGCGCGTCGTCGCCAGGTACAGGTTCGTCGGCGCCATGTAGATCGCCTCGGTGCCGCCGACGAAGCAGCGGCTGGCGCGCGCCAGTGTCGGCGAGGCGAGGTCGATCGCGGTGATCGTGGTCACCTGGAACGCGAGCGACGCATTCATCGGATGGACGTAGCAGTCGGTGTCGGCCACCAATGCTTCGGCGACTGAAGCGTCGGCGCGCCACGTCGGCAGGAAGTCGGCGGTCGTCATCTGCGCGAGCGCGGTGGCTTTCTGTGGCGCGGTGGTGCCGGGGGGAAGCAGCTCGTAGGGCAAGCGCGGCGCATGCGTCGTGACGAGAACCATCACGTTGCCGATCAGGCGGCTGCCCACGAGCTGCCCGTCGATCGTGACGTGCTTGCCGAGCGTGGCGTTGCCCACCGTATCGAGATCGAGGAACTGCAGCTGCACGCTCGACTGCAGCGCGAACGGCAGATAGATCGCCGCCCCGGCAGCGGGGCAGGGGATGTCGAGCGCGCACGGCAGCGGATCGGCGATCGGCAGGAACGATTGGCTCAGCGCCACCAGGCGCTGCGCCGCAGCCGCCAGGAGCAGACCTTTCGGCTCCGGGTAGGTAGAGGTGTCGACGGGCAGCGGCAGCACCTGCACAGGATCGATCCCGCCTGCAGCGTCGCGCCGGTACACGAGCAGACGCAGCAGCGTCTGGCCGCTGGCGGTGAGCGAGGCGGTGTCGAGCGCATAGACCGAGGTGCCGTCGGTCTTCAACAGGTCTTCCTCGTCGACGCCTGCTTCCTGGACCGTGGTGTTGGAGTACGACACCGCGGCGCCGGCCGCGCTGACCGGCAGCGCGGCACCCGGAACCGGCGGGCCATCGAGCGACGCGCCGGGCGTGAGCTGGCGCTGCGCGTCGCGCGCGACGAGCAACGACTTCACGTAGGCGAGCAACTCACCCGGACGCGACGCTGCCAGCGCAGTTGATTTCGTGGCCGCGGCCGCGGCCGGATCGGATGGCGACGAACCACCGCCGCAAGCCGTCGCCAACAGCGCCACCAGCGCGAGCAGCGACAGCGTCGCGAAACGTTGTTTCCATCCAGTTTCGAGCGCCATGACGCCTCCCTTGTCGGTCCGGTCCATTTGTGGGACAATATCCCACAGATTCCTGGCGCGTCAAGTACCGAACAACCTCCGCCTGTGACCAGCCGTCACTCGATCGTCGAAGCCGGCGTCCTGCGCGTGATGCGGCCGCTGGTCCGGCTTCTGGTGCGCAACGGCGTCACCTACCCGGCCTTCGCCGCGGCGCTGAAGCGGGTCTTCCTCGACGCCGCGGCCGACGAGCTGCGCGCCCGCGCCATGGCGCAGACCGACAGCGCGGTGTCGCTGCTGTCGGGAGTGCACCGGCGCGACATTCGCAACCTGACGCGCGCACCGCAGCGCGCCGCGCGCGCGTCGCGCGCGAGCGGGGCGCCGCTGTCGCTGGTGGGAGAGGTGGTGGCGCGCTGGCTCAGCGATGCCGCGTACCAGGATCGCCGGCGCCGCCCGCGGGCCCTGCAGCGCGCCGAGTTCGACGCGATGGTCGCGAGCGTCAGCAGCGACGTGCGCGGCCGCGCGATGCTCGACGAGCTGTTGCGCCTCGGCGCCGTGACCGAAGGCGACGCGGGCATCGCGCTGGCGGCGGG
>DATMGW010000513.1:0-2397 GCA_035555295.1 Caldimonas sp. | reverse complement strand
GCCCCTCCTCCCAGGCTGATTCGGCCATGACCGCATGCAGCGCCTTCGCTCCGCCGCGTTCGGCCCAGGCCTGGCACAGGTGCTCGCCTTCGAGCAGGACCTGCCCCTGCTTTCGATAGTCACCGGAGTGGCGCGCGAGCTTGCGCAGGCGTACGAGCAGCGCGTTGTCGCGCGACGTGATGTGGGTCAGCTTGAGGCGAGGCACGCGCGCTCGAACTCAGAAGAGCCGGTCGATCGCGTCGCGCACCGGGGCGAAGCTGCGCCGGTGGTGCCTGCAGGCACCGTACTCGCGAAGCGCCGCCAGATGCTCGGGAGTCGAATAACCCTTGTGCTCGCGAAAGCCGTACTGCGGGTGCTCGTCGTGCAGGGCGACGAGGAGGCGATCGCGATAGACCTTGGCGATGATCGAGGCGGCCGAGATCGCGCGCACCTTGGCGTCGCCGCCAACCACGGCGCGCACCGGCATCGCCAGCTCGGGACGCTGGTTGCCGTCGACCAGGACGATGCTCGGCTGCTCGCGCAACCCCTCGACGGCGCGGCGCATCGCCAGCAGGGCAGCGCGCAGGATGTTGAGGCGGTCGATCTCCTCGACGCTCGCCTCGGCGACGCTGCAGCAGATGGCGCGCATGCGGATCTCGACGTCGAGCCGCTCGCGCTCTTCGGGCGCGAGGAGCTTCGAATCGTTGAGGCCGCGGATCGTCCGCCGGTCGTCGAGGATGACCGCCGCCGCGACGACCGGGCCGGCGAGCGGACCGCGCCCCACCTCGTCGACGCCAGCCATCGGGCCGCTCACGTCGACGATCAGCCGAAGCTTTCCGGCGCGAAGAAAGGTCCTGGCGTGCATGGCTGTCGATCGGGGTTCAGCCCTTCAGCACCGCTTCTATCGCCTCGGTCGCGAGCCGCGCGGTGTCGCGACGCAAGTCGCGGTGAATCGCCTCGAAGCGGACGCGCAAGGCCTCGCACGCCGCCGGGTCGTCGAGCCACTTGAACGCCGCGGCGCTGATCTTCTCCGGCGTGGCGCTGCCCTGCAACAACTCGGGGACGGCGAAATCGCGCAGCAGGATGTTCGGCAGCGACACCCACGGCTGGTAGTTCATGCGCTTGCCCATCTGCCAGGTGAGCGCGTGCATGGCGTAGACGACGACCATCGGCCGCTTGAACAGTGCCGCCTCGAGCGTCGCCGTTCCGCTCGCAACGAGGGCGACGTCGCAGGCCGCGAGCGCATCGTGGGCACGGCCGTCGAGCAGGTCGACCCGCGCATCGGGCGCGTACTGGCGGCGCAAGGGCTCGACGACGTGGCGCAGGCCCGTGACGACGGGGACGACGAACCGCTGGCCGGGGCGCTGCTTCGCCATCTCGGCAGCGGCGCCGAACAGGCGCGGCGCGATGTACTGGATCTCGGAACGGCGGCTTCCCGGAAGCACCGCGATCAGCGTCTCGGCGTCGCCGATGCCCAGCGCCGCGCGTGTCGTGGCGCGCGGCGCCTCGAGCGGAATGACGCTGGCGAGCGGATGCCCGACATAGACGGCGTTGACGTCGCCCTTGGCATAGATCTCGGGCTCGAACGGAAAGATGCAGAGCACCAGGTCGGCGGCCTTCCTGATCTTCTCGATCCGCTTGCCGCGCCAGGCCCAGATCGAGGGGCTGATGAAATGGACCGTCTTCACGCCGGCGGCGCGCAGCTTCACCTCGAGGTCGAGATTGAAGTCCGGCGCGTCGACGCCGATGAAGACGTCGGGCTTGTCGCGCATCAGCCGATCGGTCAGCTGGTTGCGGATGCCGACGATCTCGCGAAAGTGACCCAGCACCTCGACGTAGCCGCGGACGGCGAGCTTGTCGTGCGGCCACCAGGCGACAAAGCCCTGTGCCGCCATCGTCGGCCCGCCGATGCCCTCGGCCACGAGGCCCGGCCAGCGCGCGCGCAAGCCCTCGAGGAGGAGCCCGGCGAGGACGTCGCCCGAGGCCTCGCCCGCGACCATCGCGAAGCGCGGAGATTCGAGGCTCATCGGGAAATCAGCGGGCGATGCCTCGCTTCGCGCGAGCGAGGAAGGCGCTCATCGAGGCGATATCGCCGGCCGCCTCGGGCTCGCTGGCGGCGAGCGCGGCGATCTCGTCGCGCGCCTTGTCCAACGGCAGGCCCTCGCGATAGAGCAGGCGGTGCATCTGCCTTACGGCGGCGATGCGCGCCGTGCTGTAGCCGCGCCGGCGCAGCCCCTCGGCGTTGAAGCCGCGCACGCTGAGCGGATTGCCGTCGACCATCATGTAGGGCGGAACGTCCTGCGAGACATGGCTCTGGAAGCCGCACATGCTGTGCGCGCCCATCTGGACGAACTGGTGCAGTCCGCTCTGCGCGCCGACGATCGCCCAGTCGCCCAAGTGGACGTGGCCGGCGAGGCC
>DATMGW010000512.1:0-2558 GCA_035555295.1 Caldimonas sp. | reverse complement strand
CTGTTCGGGAGGGGACGATGCGCGTGACAGGGGCGCAACTGGCGATGCTGATCGAAGGCCTTTCGGAGTGGTCGCGGGTGGTCCCGAAGGTGACGAAGCGACCAACGAAAGTTGTCTGAGTCGCCTTGTTTTGCTGGCGATACCGGGCGTTTTCGTGTAGCTTTTCGATATGGCGCTTCGCCCCGAAGATCTCCCCAAGGACCCCGCGGCTCTCGCCGAAATGGTGCTCGCTTTCGACGGCGAAAACGACGGTCTGCGCGCTGAGATAGCCACGTTGAAGGGCCTGATCTTCGGCACGCGATCGGAGCGCTCGGCGATCGTCTGCGCCGAACAACTCGCGTTGGATCTGGACCGGACCGCCAACGCGCAGCCCCCGGCCAACGACGACGAACCGGAACCGGACGCGCCGCGGCGGAAGCGGCGCAAGCCCAGGCGCAACATCGGCGCGCTGCCGGCGCATCTGCCCAGGGTCGAACAGGTGATCCAGCCGGCGTCCACGCTCTGCCCGTGCTGCACGGGTCAGATGCATCGAATCGGCGAGGAGAGCAGCGAAGCGCTCGATCGGGTTCCGGCGTGGCTGCGTGTGCTGCGCACGATCCGTCCCAAATACGCCTGCCGGGCCTGCGAAGGCCCGATCGTCCAGGCTCCGGCGCCGGCGCGGCTCGTCGAGGGCGGCATGGCGACGACGGCGCTGATCGCGCACATCGCCGCGGCCAAATACGCGTGGCAGTCGACGCTCTATCGTCAGACGCAGATCCTGGCCGGCCACGGCGTCGTCGTCGACCGTCAGACGCTGGCGCGCTGGATGGGAAGCGCGGCCTGGATGGTTCGGGGCCTCTACGATCTGCAACTGAAGACCATGCATCGCTTCGAACGGCTGTTCTGCGACGAGACGCCGATGCCGGTGCTCGACCCGGGGCGCGGCCGCACGAAGATCTGCCAGTTCTGGGCGCATGCCGTCGACGATCGGGCCTGGAAGGGTCCGGCGCCGCCGGCGGTCGCCTACGTGTTCGCGGGCGGTCGCGGCAAGAAGGAGATCATGGCGCAGCTTGCCGGCTTCGAAGGCGTGCTGCAGGTCGACGGCTACGCCGCCTATGTCTCACTTGCCGGCGACGCCAAGATGTCGGGCAAGATCCGGCTGGCGTATTGCCTCGTTCACGCGCGCCGGAACTTCGTGAAGGTGCACAAGACGACGAACTCGCCCTTCGCCAGGGAGGTCATCGAGCGCATCGCAGCCGTCTACGCGATCGAGGACAGGATCCGCGGCCTCGACGCCGGCGAACGCCGCGCCGCGCGTCAGGACGAGACGAAGCCGCTGATGGAGGCGCTGAAGGCTCGTCTGGTCGCGGTGAAGGACGGGATCTCCCGCCGGTCGACGCTGATCAAGGCGATCGACTACATGCTCGAGCGCTGGGAGGGTCTGACGGCGTTCCTCGACGACGGGCGGCTCGAGCCGGACACCAACACGGTCGAGCGATCGATCAGACCGATTGCAATCGGAAAAAAGAATTCGTTGTTCAGCGGCGACGAAGGCGGGGGCGAGACCTGGGCGATACTCTCTACGCTTCTCAACACGGCCCGCCTGAATGGCGTCGACCCCGAGACCTATCTCGTCGACGTGCTTGAGCGGATGGTCTCCGGCCGCACGACCAACGACCGCCTGCATGAACTCCTGGCCTGGAACTGGAAGGCCGCTCGCGAGGCCGAGGGACGCGCCGCCGCATGACGCCATCCAACCGACGGCGGGGAACTCGAGGCGCCCGCAACCCGGTCAAGACGACGATGGCGGACTACGCCATGTCGTTCGAGCGGCTCGGACAATGGATGAGCGAGCGCGCCAGGTCGCCGACGCTTCCACACCCGCGGGCGACCTCGCTCTCCATGCTCGACGGCGCGGTGGCTGCGGTCGTCGCAGGGCCGGTCTCGATGGCCCCCGAGGAATGGGTGTGCCCGCTCCTCGGTGTCGATCCCGACGCCTTCAATCACGACACCGAGACGTTCTCGGCGATCGCCACCACGCTGATGCGCCACAACGCGATCAGCGAGACGCTGTCGACGAAGCCGGAGAGCTTCGAGCCGCTGTTCGAGCGATCGTCGGACGGCGAAGTCGACCCGCAGCCCTGGTGCATGGGCTTCTACGCCGTCATGAAGCTGCGGCTTCTCGTCTGGTCGCGGCTGCTCTCGCCGGACAGGGTCGAACACGCTCTGCTGCGGCCGATCCTGATCCATTGTGTCGATGACCCCGGCCGGCCGGCGCTGCCCCCGACGCACGCCCCGGAAACGCCGCTACTCGCGCGACACGGCTGGCGCGACATTCCCGCAACCGTCGAGGCCCTGCGCCAGTTCTGGATGCCGATACGCTTCAAGCGAGGCGCGTAGCACTCCCCACCAGGCGCAGTGGTGCTCTCGTACCGCTTTCATCTCGACGCGGTCGTCCAGGGAACCCGGTAAGGCCCGCCGTGGCGCGCGGCAGCGTCTCGCGCCATCTCGGCTGGTCGTGCTCGCGGACTGTCGGCGTCGCGGGTCTCGCCGCGCTTCGTGCGGCCGAGAGCGCGTGG
>DATMGW010000511.1:0-6807 GCA_035555295.1 Caldimonas sp. | reverse complement strand
AAGAACCAGGAAACGCTCGCCAGGTACGGGCACGGGACGCCCGACGACTGGCTCGAGCGTAATCTCTATTCGCGCTACAGCTGGGAGGGCGTCGGCCTGATGCTGATCATCAACCTGTTCCTGTTCGGGGCCATCGGTGCCACCGTCTGGGCCGTGCAGATGGCGTGGATCCCGATCACCGCCGCCGGCATCGTCAACGGCATCGGCCACTGGTGGGGCTACCGCAACTTCGAAGCGCCCGACGCGAGCCGCAACGTCTCGCCCTGGGGCGTCATCATCGGCGGCGAAGAGCTGCACAACAACCACCACACCTATCCGACCTCGGCCAAGTTGTCGGTCAAGCCCTAC
The DNA here is from genome assembly GCA_035555295.1 of Caldimonas sp. GTDB lineage: Bacteria > Pseudomonadota > Gammaproteobacteria > Burkholderiales > Burkholderiaceae_C > Schlegelella_A. The sequence continues at coordinate 6,459 of DATMGW010000511.1, read as the reverse complement.
GAGTTCGACATCGGCTGGGCCTATATCCGCGGCCTCGAGATGCTGGGCCTTGCCAGTGTGCGCAAGACCCCGCCGCAGTTGAAGCTCGGCTCGGTCAAGCCCGTCGCCGATGGCCAGACGCTCGAGGCGATCATCGCCAACCGCTACGAGGTCATGGCGAACTATGCGCGGAGCCTGCGCCGCGCCAGCGGCGCCGAATTGGCGCGGCTGAAGCGCGAAGGCGCGAACGGCACGGCCAAGCTCGCGAACATGCGCGTGGCGCGCCGCTGGCTGCATCGCGACGACGACAAGATTCCCAGCGCCGTCAAGGGGCAGATCGCCGAGGCCGTGGCGTTGAGCCCTTATCTGGCCAAGCTCGTCACGATGCGCGAGGAGCTTCGCCTCCTCTGGACGCGTACCGGCGTTTCCGCCGAGCAGCTCGTCGCCGACCTGCAGGCCTGGCTGCGCAAGGCCGAGGAAAGCGGTATCGCCGCCCTGCAGGAATTTGCCCTGCGCCTGCGTGCCGTGCACGCGTAGGGATCGCAGCGCGATCCTTATCCAAACAGAAGCGGGTCGCCGAGGCGACCCGTTTTGCATTTTGCTGACCGAGCAGGGGTCGCGCAGCGACCCGGCTGTCCCTCTACTTCAGCTTCGTTTCCTTGTAGGTCACGTGCTTGCGTGCCTTCGGATCGAATTTCATCATCTCGAGCTTTTCCGGCGTCGTCTTCTTGTTCTTGTCGGTCGTGTAGAAGTGACCGGTGCCGGCGCTCGATTCGAGCTTGATCTTCTCGCGTCCACCCTTGGCCATGGCGCTTTCCCCTTACTATATTTCGCCGCGGGCGCGCAGGTCGGCGACGACCTGGTCGATGCCCACCTTGTCGATCAGACGCAGCGCCGCGTTCGTGACGCGCAGGCGCACCCAGCGGCTCTCGCCTTCGACCCAGAACCGGCGGTAGTGCAGGTTCGGCAGGAAGCGTCGCTTCGTTTTGTTGTTGGCGTGGGAAACGTTGTTCCCCACCATCGGGCGCTTGCCCGTGACTTGACAGACGCGTGCCATGACGCTTCTCCGTGCTTTGGTGTGTCGGTTTGCCGGGTCCGAAGGCCGGAGCGGCAAAGCCGACAATTATAGCCGCGGTGGGATTCGATTTCGCCGCCGGAGGCGACGGCGCCGGGCATACGGCCGGGCATACGGCCGGGCGTTGGGTGTGTCATCGAGCGATGGCAGCGCAGGGGACCAGCAGCGCAGCGGAGGGCGCCGCAGCTAAGCGCCTGGCCGGCCACCCTGCGCCTGAGCCTGCACCGAACGCCGAATGCCGTGAAGGCAGAGCAAGAAACGGCGCCGGGCCGCGAAGACAGCCCTCTACGACTGCTCGAGAAATCGTTGTGCGTCCAATGCCGCCATGCAGCCTGTCCCGGCGCTCGTGATCGCCTGGCGATAGACGTGATCCTGCACGTCGCCGGCGGCGAACACGCCCGGCACGCTCGTCATCGTCGCGAAGCCGTCGAGGCCGCTCCTGGCCAGGATGTAGCCGTCGCGCATCTCGAGCTGGCCCTTGAAGATGTCGGTGTTCGGCTGGTGGCCGATGGCGATGAAGCAGCCCGTGAGGGCGATCTCGGAAGTCGCTTCGTCCTTCGTGCTGCGGATGCGAACGCCGGTCACGCCGCTGGCGTCGCCGAGGATCTCGTCGAGCGTCGCCCACAGGTGCAGCTGCATCTTGCCGTCGGCGACCTTGGCCATCAGCTTGTCGACCAGGATCGCTTCGGCGCGAAACTTGTCGCGGCGATGGATGAGATGCACCTTCGATGCGATGTTCGACAGGTAGAGCGCCTCCTCGACCGCGGTGTTGCCGCCGCCGACGACGCAGACGATCTGGTCGCGATAGAAGAAGCCGTCGCAGGTGGCGCAGCCGCTGACGCCGCGCCCCATGAACGCCTGCTCCGACGGCAGGCCGAGGTACTTGGCCGAGGCCCCCGTGGCGATCACGAGCGCATCGCAGCTGTAGCGGCCGGAGTCGCCGCGAAGCGCGAAAGGCCGCTTCGAGAGATCGACCTCGTCGATGTGATCGAAGACGATCTTTGTGTCGAAGCGCTCGGCGTGCTTGAGGAAGCGCTGCATCAGGTCGGGTCCCATCACGCCGTCGACGTCGGCCGGCCAGTTGTCGACGTCGGTCGTCGTCATGAGCTGTCCGCCCTGGGCGATTCCGGTGACGAGCATGGGCTTCAAGTTCGCGCGCGCCGCGTAGATCGCGGCCGTGTAGCCGGCGGGTCCTGAGCCGAGGACGAGGACGCGGGCATGCTGAAGGGTGGGGTTCATGGGCTTTGGTGCAGACCGGGACGTCGGTTTTTTGCCCAACAGTCTGACATGGGGTTGCAACCGGCTGGCATCGAAGCTCTTAATGGTGACAATAGCGCCGCCGACGCCGGCGTGACATTTTCACCCGGGCGGCGGCGTGATCCGTTGCACTCAGAAAGGCACCCCGATGGCGATGCTCTCGAATCTCGATCTCATCCGGCGCGTGCCGCTGTTCTCGCTGCTGACGAACGAGCAGGCCCAAGGCATCGCCGACAGCGTCGTCAAGAGGCGCTTCAGGCGCGGCGAGATCGTCGTCGAGCACGGCAAGAAATCGAATGCGCTCTTCATCCTGCTGACCGGCCGGGCGCGCGTGCTGACTGCCGATTCGCGCGGCCGGGAAGTCATTCTCGCCGTGCTCCAGTCGGGCGACTACGTCGGCGAGATGAGCCTGATCGACAACGAGCCGCACTCGGCGACGGTGCGCGCCGAAGTGCAGACCGATATGCTGATCCTCGGCCGCACCGAGTTCGCGCGCTGCCTGCCGGAGAACTCGAGCCTGTCGTACGCGATCATGCGCGGCCTCGTGCAGCGGCTGCGCAGCGCCGACCGGCAGATCGAGTCGCTCGCCCTGCTCGACGTCTACGGCCGGGTCGCCCGAACCCTGCTCGACATGTCGGAGATGGAAGGCGAAGTGAAGATCATTCGCAACAAGGTCTCGCGCCAGGATCTGGCCAAGGTCGTCGGTGCGTCGCGCGAGATGGTGAGCCGCGTCATGAAGGACCTCGAAGGTCGCGGCATGGTGCAGACCCAGGAGAACGGCTGGGTCATCATCAAGGAACAGCTGACCGGCTAGCGCACGCCTTCGGCCGCGCGACCGGCATCGCCCATCGCGCACAATTCGGGCATGACTTTCCCCCTCGGTTCGCTGCGCGTCGACGGCTCGGAAAGCACGGGCGCCGCCGCGGCGACGCGGGCCGCGGCGGTGGCGCCTTCCTGGCGAGCGCAGCTCGCCTTGCTCGTCGGTGCCGTCGTCTGGGTGCTCGCCGTCATCGCGTTGGCGACGCACAGCACCGCCGACGCCGGGTTCTCGACCTCGGGGTCGGGCGGCCCGGTGCAGAACAAGGCCGGAGTCGCTGGCGCCTGGTTCGCCGATCTCGGCTACTTCCTGGTCGGCTACTCCGTGTGGTGGGCGGTGCTCGTCGGCGCCCGCGCCTGGCTCGGCGGCCTGGCGCGCGTGCTTCGCGCCAACGCCGGCGGCGCATCGATCGCCGCCGAGACGCAGCGACCCTGGCTGATCGGCATCGGCCTGGCGTTGCTGCTCGCCTCGAGCGCATCGCTCGAGTGGACGCGCCTGTACCACTACGAAACCCAGGTCGCCGGCGGCCATGCCGGCGGCGTCCTCGGCTACACGCTCGGCAGCTCGAGCCAGGCGTTCCTCGGCTTCGCCGGATCGGGCGTGCTCTGGATCGCCGTGCTGGTCGCCGGCGTCTCGATGGGTCTCGGCTTTTCCTGGCTGCACGCCGCCGAACGAATCGGCGCCGGCATCGATTTCCTGCGCTCGCGCCGCGCCTCGCGCATCGAGCGCGAGGAGGACGCCCGCTTCGGCGAGGAAGCGATGCGCGAGCGCGAGGAGACGGTCGAGGTCGAGCACGAGTTGCACGAGCAGCACCTGCCGATCGTCATCGAGCCGACGCTTGCCTCGGTGCCGAAGAGCACGCGTGTCGTCAAGGAGCGGCAGAAGCCCTTGTTCTCCGAGCTGGTCGATACGAAGCTGCCGCAGGTCGACCTGCTCGACTCGGCGCCGCAGCGCCAGGAGACGGTCAGCGGCGAAACGCTCGAGATGACCTCGCGCCTGATCGAGAAGAAGCTCAAGGACTTCGGCGTCGAGGTCCGCGTCGTCGCCGCGTCGCCGGGACCGGTCATCACGCGCTACGAGATCGAGCCGGCGGTCGGGGTGAAGGGGGCGCAGGTCGTCAACCTCGCCAAGGATCTGGCGCGCAGCTTGAGCCTGGTCTCGATCCGCGTCGTCGAGACTATTCCCGGCAAGACGACGATGGCGCTCGAGCTGCCGAACGCGAAGCGGCAGACGATCCGCTTGTCGGAAGTGCTCGGCTCGCAGGTGTACGCCGATTCCGGGTCGCAGCTGACGATCGGCCTCGGCAAGGACATCGTCGGCAATCCCGTCGTCGCCGACCTGGTGAAGATGCCGCATTGCCTGGTCGCCGGAACGACCGGTGCCGGCAAGTCGGTCGGCATCAACGCGATGATCCTGAGCCTGCTCTACAAGGCCGAGGCGCGGGACGTCCGCCTCATCCTGATCGATCCGAAGATGCTCGAGATGAGCGTCTACGAAGGCATCCCGCACCTGCTCTGCCCCGTCGTCACCGACATGAAGCAGGCGGCCAACGCGCTCGCCTGGGGCGTCGGCGAGATGGAGCGGCGCTACAAGCTGATGAGCACGCTCGGGGTGCGCAACGTCGCCGGCTACAACAAGAAGCTCGCCGAAGCCGCCGAACGCGGCACGTCGCTGCCGAATCCGTTCAGCCTGACGCCCGAAGCGCCCGAGCCGCTCGAGCGCTTGCCCTACATCGTCGTCGTGATCGACGAGCTCGCCGACCTGATGATGGTGATCGGCAAGAAGATCGAGGAGCTGATCGCCCGGCTCGCGCAGAAGGCGCGCGCCTCGGGGGTGCACCTGATCCTGGCGACGCAGCGCCCGAGCGTCGACGTCATCACCGGCCTCATCAAGGCGAACATCCCGACCCGGCTGTCGTACCAGGTCTCGAGCAAGATCGATTCGCGCACGATCCTCGACCAGTCGGGCGCCGAAGCGCTGCTCGGCGCCGGCGACATGCTCTATCTGCCTTCGGGAAGCGGCACGCCGATCCGCGTCCACGGCGCCTTCGTCAGCGACGACGAAGTGCATCGCGTCGTCGCCTATCTGAAGACGCAGGGCGAGCCGAACTACGTCGAGGGGATCCTCGAAGGCGGCACGCTCGACGGCGAGGGCGGCGACGCGCTGGCCGGTGAAGCGGGCGTCGGCAGCGCCGAGAACGATCCGATGTACGACCAAGCCGTCGGCATCGTGCTGCAGCACCGGCGCGCCTCGATCTCGCTCGTGCAGCGCCATTTGCGCATCGGCTACAACCGCGCCGCGCGATTGCTGGAACAAATGGAGAAATCCGGCCTCGTATCGGCGATGGCGACGAACGGCAACCGCGACATCCTCGTTCCGGCACGGGCACAGTCATGACGCGCCGCCGCCTCGGCGTCGCGCTGGCCGCCGGCGCGCTGACCGCGGCCTTCGCGGTTGCCGCTGCGGCGGCGCCGGTCGATGCGCTGCGCGATTTCGTCCGCGACGTGAAGAGCGGCCGCGCCCAGTTCACGCAGACCGTGACGTCGCCCGACGGAGTGAAGAAGAAGAGCTCGAGCGGCAGCTTCGAGTTCGTGCGCCCGAACCGCTTCCGCTTCGTCTACGCCAAGCCTTTCGAGCAGACGATCGTCGCCGACGGCGAGAAGGTCTGGATCTACGACGCCGACCTCAACCAGGCGAGCTCGCGCAAGCTCTCGGCGGCGCTCGGCGCGACGCCGGCGGCGCTGCTCGCCGGCGGCTCGCTCGAGAAGGACTTCGATCTCGCCAACCTGCCGGCGCAAGGCGGGCTCGAGTGGGCCGAGGCGCGACCGAAGGCGAAGGACGGCGCCTTCCAGTCGGTGCACGTCGGCTTTCGCGGCAAGGACCTGGCGGCACTCGAGATCGTCGACAGCTTCGGGCAGAAATCGCTGCTGACCTTCAGCGCGTTCGCGCCGAACGTCGCCGTCCCGGCCGAGTCGTTCCGCTTCACGCCGCCGGCCGGGGCCGACGTCATCGAGCAATAGGGCAGCCGGCGCCCGGCGTGTGCCGGGGCTCGCTTTCAGCCGGCGCGGGCCGCGATCAGCACCGCATTCGTTCCGCCGAAGGCGAACGAGTTCGACATCGCTGCGCGCAGCGACGGTGCCATGCGCGCCGTGTCCGTCACCAGGTCGATGGCGAACACCGGATCGGCCGATGCGACGTTCGCTGTCGGCGGCAGGCGGCCGGTGCGCAAGGCGCCAAGGCAGGCGAGGAGTTCGACCGCGCCGCCGGCACCGAGCAAGTGGCCGTGGATGGCCTTGCTCGAGCTGACCGCCACGCCATGCGCACCGAACAC
>DATMGW010000510.1:0-7117 GCA_035555295.1 Caldimonas sp. | reverse complement strand
GATCCTCGTTTCCCGCCGCCGTTCGTAAACCGCGCGGCCGCAAGTTCAAGCGCTGGCGCCGATCCGATGTTGAGGCCTGGGCTTCAGGCGGCAAGCGATAGGTCCCTTCCCTTCGCCGGCTGCACTGCTGGCTACATGGTGGCTACATGGGCCCAAAAGCGACAAAGGCCAGCGTGCCGCCAGCCCTTGAATTTACCTATGGTGCCGGCGAGAAGAGTCGAACTCCCGACCTTCGCATTACGAATGCGCTGCTCTACCAACTGAGCTACGCCGGCGTCGAGCACGGCCGGTGGGCCGCGACGAGCCGCGCATTCTAGCCGAGGGGCTCACTTCATCGCGAAGGCGGCAAGCTTCTTCGGCACGGCCGCGTTCTTCAGCGTCGCGTACACCGGCAGGCCATGCCGATACGCCGGATAGTCCTCTCCCGCGATCAGCGGGGCGAGGTAGCGGCGGCATTTCTCGGTGATGCCGAAGCCGTCCTCGCTGATGAAATCGCGCGGCATGAATTTCTCGACGTTGGCGACGGCTGAGAGGTCGGCGACGCCGATCTTCCAGCGGTACGGCACGTCGGAGACACGCTCGATCGTCGGCATCACGGCGTTCGCGCCTTTCAGGGCCAGCTCGACGGCGCGCTTGCCGAGGTCGTAGGCCTGCTTCACGTCGGTCTTCGAGGCGATGTGCCGCGCCGCGCGCTGGAGGTAGTCGGCGACGGCCCAGTGGAACTTGTGGCCGAGCGCCTTCTTGATCAGGTTCGCGACGACCGGCGCGGCGCCGCCGAGCTGGGCGTGGCCGAAGGCGTCGCGCGTGCCCTGCTCGGCGAGAAAGGTTCCGTCGGCGCGGTGCGCGCCTTCGGAAACGATCACGGTGCAATAGCCGTGCGCCTGGACGAGCGCATCGACCCGGGCGATGAACTTCTGCTCGTCGAAGACGATTTCCGGAAAGAGGATGACGACCGGAATCCCGTAAGCCTCGATCAGGCCGCCGGCCGCGGCGATCCAGCCGGCGTGCCGGCCCATCACCTCGAGAACGAATACCTTCGTCGAGGTGCGCGCCATCGAGCGCACGTCGAAGGAGGCCTCGAGCGCCGAGACGGCGACGTACTTGGCGACCGAGCCGAAGCCCGGGCAGCAGTCGGTGATCGGCAGATCGTTGTCGACCGTCTTCGGCACGTGGATCGCCTGCAGCGGATAGCCCAACGACTGCGACAGCTGGCTCACCTTGAAGCAGGTGTCGGCCGAATCGCCGCCGCCGTTGTAGAAGAACCAGGCGATGTCGTGGGCGCGAAAGACCTCGATCAGCCGCTCGTATTCGCGCCGGTTCGCATCGAGCGACTTCAGCTTGTAGCGGCACGAGCCGAAGGCGCCCGACGGCGTCGAGCGGAGCGCGCGGATCGCCGCCGCCGGTTCCTTGCCGGTGTCGATCAGGTCTTCCGTGAGCGCGCCGATGATGCCGTTGCGTCCGGCGTAGACGGTGCCGATCCGGTCGCGATGCGCACGTGCCGCCTCGATGACTCCGCACGCCGACGCGTTGATGACGGCGGTGACGCCGCCCGACTGCGCGTAGAACGCGTTCTTCCTATGTGCTTTCGCGGCAGCAGCCATGTGTCAACTCGCCGACAGCGCGCGCGAGACGATCTCGTGCGTATCGTTCGAAAGCGTCGGCCGCGCGGCGACGCGAGCGATCGCCTCGCGCGCCGCGCTGCGATACGGCTCGGCGAGGCGGGCCCAGCGGTCGAGCGCGCGCGCGACCCGCGAGGCGAGCTGCGGGTTGAGCGGATCGACTTCGAGGACGCGGTCAGCCCAGAACGTGTAGCCGGCACCGTCGGCGCGATGAAAGCCCGCCGGGTTGCCCATGCAGAAGGCGGCGATCAGGCTGCGCGCCCGGTTCGGGTTGGCGAGGCTGAAGTCGGGGTGCGCGAGCAGCCGCTTGACGCGCGCGAGGACGCGTCCGTCCGCCTGCTCCGGCATCGTCGCCTGCATCGCGAACCATTTGTCGAGGACGAGCGGATCCTCCTTGAACATCGCGTGGAAGCGGTCGAGCGCCGTCTCGCCGAGCTCCGATCCCGAGGCGAGCAGGGCGGCGAGCGCCCCTTGCCGATCGGTCATGTTCGACGCGTCCTTGAAACGCTGGTAGGCACGCCCGGGCCAGACGGCATCGCCGCTCTGCACCGCGCCGATGCAGAGCATGGCGAGGGCCAGGTTGGCGAGCGCGCGGCGGCCGGCGGGGCCGGGATCGGGGGTATAGCCGCCGGCCACCTGATGCGCCTCGAAAGCCCATTGCCAGTCGGCGGCCAGGGCTTGGGCCAGCTGCCGCTTCATCGTCTCGCGGGCGGCGTGGATGCGTTGCGGATCGACGCCGTCCATCTGCTCGGCGATGTAGCCTTCGCTCGGCAAGGTCAGCGCGAGCTCCTTGAACGCCGGGTCGAGCGACGGGCTGCGCAGGACTTCGCGCATCGCCGCGACGAACGCGGCATCGAGGCTCGTCTCGCCGCTTCCCGCCGCGGCGGCGACGAGGCGGCCCAGGGCGAGCCGCTGCCCCGCTTCCCAGCGGTTGAAGGGATCGCTGTCGTGGCGCAGGAGGACGATCAGGTCGGCGTCGGCGAGGCCGTCGGCGAGGCAGACGGGCGCCGAGAACCCGCGCAGCAGCGAGAGGACCGGCGGCTGCTCGACGTCGACGAAGGTGAAGAAGGCCTTGGCCTCGTCGAGGACGAGGACGCGATCGGTCGCCGCCGCAGTCTCGGGCTCGTCCTCGAGGCGCAGGCGCATCGCCGCGCCGTCGCGGCCGACCAGGCCAATCGCGAGCGGGATCACGAACGGCTCGGGGGCCGCCGCGCGAGCCGCAGGCGCTGCGGCCTGCTCGAGCCCGAGCGTGTAGGTGCGCGACGGCGCGTCGTAGCGGCCGCGCGCCGTGACCCGGGGCGTTCCCGGCTGTGCGTACCAGCGCTTGAAGGGCAACAGGCGCCTGGCCAGTTCGCTCGCCGGGTTGGCGTCGGCGATCGCCTGCGCGAAATCGTCGCAGGTGACGGCCTGGCCGTCGTGGCGCTGGAAGTACAGCGTGATGCCGCGCGCGAAACCGGCGCGGCCGACCAGCGTCTGCATCATGCGAACGACCTCGGCGCCCTTTTCGTAGACGGTCGGCGTGTAGAAGTTGTTGATCTCGACGTAGCTGTCGGGCCGCACCGGGTGCGCCATCGGCCCGGCGTCTTCCGGGAACTGGACTTGCCGGAGCGACCGGACGTCTTCGATCCGCCGGACGGCGCGCGCGCTCGGGCTTTCGACCATGTCCATGCTGAATTCCTGGTCGCGAAAGACCGTCAGGCCCTCCTTCAGGCTCAGCTGGAACCAGTCGCGGCAGGTGATGCGGTTGCCCGTCCAGTTGTGGAAGTACTCGTGGCCGACGACCGACTCGATCGCGGCGAAATCGGCGTCGGTCGCCGTCGCCGCGTTGGCCAGGACGTAGCGGGTGTTGAAGATGTTCAGGCCCTTGTTCTCCATCGCCCCCATGTTGAAGTCGCCGACGGCGACGATCATGAAGCGCTCGAGGTCGAGCGACAGGCCGAAGCGCGCCTCGTCCCAGACGACCGAGGCGACGAGCGAGTTCATCGCGTGCTCGGTCTTGTCGAGGTCGCCGCGCCGCACCCAGACCTGCAGCAGGTGGTTCTTGCCCGAGCGCGAGCGGATGTGCTGCTCGCGCCCGACCAGGTCTGCGGCGACGAGCGCGAACAGGTAGCTCGGCTTGGGAAACGGGTCGTGCCACTTCGCGTAGTGGCGGCCGTTGTCGAGGTCGCCCTGCTCGACGAGATTGCCGTTCGACAGCAGCACCGGATACGCCGCCTTGCCGGCGCGCAGCAGCACCGTGTACTCGGCCATCACGTCCGGCCGGTCGAGAAAGAAGGTGATGCGGCGAAAGCCTTCGGCCTCGCATTGCGTGAACAGGCCCCCGCCCGAGGTGTAGAGCCCCGAGAGCTGGGTGTTCTTCTCGGGGGCGCAGGTGTTGCGGATCTCGAGCGTGAAAGCGCCTTCGGGCAGGTTGTCGATGACGAGGAGGCCCTCCTCGTGGCGGAACGACACGGACTGCCCGTCGGCCAGGCAGCGCGTCAGCGCGAGGTCGACGCCGTGCAGCCTGAGCGGCCCTGCGGCTGCGGCCGGATTGCGCTCGATCTGCATGCGGTTGATGACGAGCGTCTTCGCCGGATCGAGGTCGAAGCTGAGGTCGACCTTGCGGATCCAATAGGCGGGCGCCGCGTAGTCTTCGCGACGGATGAGCGGGGCGGTGCCTTCACGCATGGGAGGTTCCTTGTCTCTTTCGATTCGATTCTTCTTCAGCGCTGCGCCTACACGCCTTGCTTGAGGCTCGCCTCGATGAACGTGTCGAGGTCGCCGTCGAGCACTTTCTGGGTGTTGCTGATCTCGACGTTGGTGCGCAGGTCCTTGATGCGGCTCTGGTCGAGGACGTAGCTGCGGATCTGATGCCCCCAGCCGACGTCGGTCTTCGAGTCCTCGAGCTTCTGCTGCGCCGCCATGCGGATTCGCATCTCGTGCTCGTAGAGGCGCGAGCGCAGCATCTGCCAGGCCTCGTCGCGGTTGCGGTGCTGCGAGCGGTCGTTCTGGCACTGCACGACGATGTTGGTCGGGAGGTGCGTCAGGCGCACCGCCGAGTCGGTCTTGTTGATGTGCTGGCCGCCGGCGCCCGAGGCGCGGAAGGTGTCGACGCGGACGTCGGCCGGGTTGATGTCGATCTCGATCGAGTCGTCGACCTCGGGGTAGACGAAGACGCTGGCGAAGCTCGTGTGCCGGCCGCCCGAAGAATCGAACGGGCTCTTGCGGACGAGGCGATGCACGCCCGTCTCGGTGCGCAGCAGGCCGAACGCGTAGTCGCCCTCGACCTTGATCGTCGCGCTCTTGATGCCGGCGACGTCGCCTTCGCTTTCTTCCATCACCTCGGTCTTGAAGCCCTTTCGCTCGCAGTACTTCAGGTACTGGCGCAGCAGCATCGCGCACCAGTCGCAGGCTTCGGTGCCGCCGGCGCCGGCCTGCAGGTCGACGAAGCAGTTGAGCGGGTCTTCCGCCTTGTTGAACATGCGCTTGAACTCGAGGTCGGCGACGGTCGCCTCGAGCTTGGCGGCGTCGGCCTCGATCGCGAGCAGGCTGCCTTCGTCCTGGTCGGCCTTCGCCATGTCGTAGAGCTCGCTGTTGTCGGCGAGATTCGACGTCAGGTGGTCGATCGTCTCGACGACGTTGCCGAGGGTGCGCTTCTCGCGGCCGAGCTCCTGGGCGCGCTTGGGCTCGTCCCAGACCTTGGGGTTCTCGAGCGCCGCGTTGACCTCGTTCAGGCGCAGCGCTTTGCGGTCGTAGTCAAAGATACCCCCGAAGCGCGGCGGTGCGCTGGGTCAGGTCGGCCAGCCGGTTGCCGATGGCATTGATGTGCTCGACGTCCATGGTGCATCTCTCTATGTCTTGTCGCTTCGGGAAGGGCGCGATTCTGACAGGAACGCTTCGAGCAGACGCGCGATGTCCTCGGGGCGGTCGTGGTGGAGCATGTGCCCGGCCGGCGACACGATGTGCCGCTCGACGTCGGCAACGACGTCGAGGCGCTCGTGGAACTCGGCCTTGGAGTAGCGGTCGCCCCACCAGATCGAGACGTCGGTCCGGTCGCCTTCGATCCACAGCACCGGCGCCGTGATCCGCTTCCAGCACTCGAGCCATTCGTCGACCTGGGCGAACAGCGGGCTCGGACGTTTGTGGTTCGGATCGGCGAGCAGGTGCCATGTGTCGGGTGCGCCGGCCGTGCCGGGGACGCGCTTCGACCACTGCCCGGCGAGCCAGGCAGCTCGGTCGGCACGCAGGAGCGGGTTGTTCTTCTGCAGGCGCGCGGCAACGGCCTCGAGCGAGTGATACGGGCGCAGCTGCTGCGGCGTTTTCAGCGCGTCGAGCCACGCGGCGTAGCGCTTCGGCGCGTTCGCCGGCTTGGCGCGCGGCATGCCGAAGCCCTCGAGGTTGACGAGGCGGCGCACGCGCTGCGGCCGCAATCCGGAATACAGCATCGAAACGTTGGCGCCCATGCTGTGACCGAGCAGGTCGATCGGCGCGTGCGCCGTTCCGAACAGCGCGTCGAGCACGATCTCGAGATCGCCGATGTAGTCGCTGAAGTAGTAGGTATCGACCGGCGGCGTGTCGGTCGCGCCGAAGCCGCGCCAGTCGAGCGCGAGCACGTGGCGTTCGACCGACAGCGCGTCGACGACGAACTGGAACGACGCGGCGACGTCCATCCAGCCGTGCAGCATGAGGAGGGTCGGGCGATCGGCGGTCGCCGAGCCCGGGTCGCCCCACTCGAGGACGTGATGGCGAAAGCCGCGCGCTTCGACGAAGCGACTTCTCGCCGTCTTTCGCGGCACGTAGCTCGCGGCGATGATGTTCATCGCCCTCACTGTAGCGAGCCTCGCCTGGCGGCGGCGCCGCTGCCACAATTCGCCGATGTCGGCCGCTCCATCCGCTGCACCCTCGGCGTTCTCGATCCGCGCTGCCGAGCCGCGCGATCTCGAGGCGATCGTTCGCCTCATCGTGCGTCTCGCAGAGTTCGAAAAGCTGACCCATCTGCTCCAGGTGACGCCGGAAAAACTCCGCCCGCACCTGTTCGGCGAACGCCCGGTGGCCGAGGCGCTGGTCGTCGACAAGGGCGGCGCCGTCGTCGCTTTCGCTCTCTTCTTCACCAATTTCTCGACCTTTCTCGCCCGCCCCGGTCTCTATCTCGAAGACCTGTTCGTCGAGCCCGAGCAGCGCGGCCGGGGGATCGGCGAAGCGCTCCTGACGCGTCTGGCGCAGATCGCCGCGGACCGCGGCTGCGGCCGCTTCGAGTGGAGCGTGCTCGACTGGAACGAGGGCGCCATCCGCTTCTACCAGCGCATGGGCGCGACGGTGATGCCGGACTGGCGCATCTGTCGCATCGCCGGCGACGCGCTGGCGGCGTTCGCGCCGGTGCCGCAGCGCACGGCGCCGCCAACGGCAGTCTGAGCTCGATGCCGAGGCGTGCTCAGGCCCGCGCGGCGCGCAAGGCAGCGAAAGTGACGACGGTCGCGGCAGCGATCCAGCCAAGCGCCCCAATGAGCAACGGTCCGACC
>DATMGW010000509.1:0-9447 GCA_035555295.1 Caldimonas sp. | reverse complement strand
GCCGATCCCCCCCCCGCGTCGACGGCAGAGCGCATCACCGCCGTCATCCGCCAGGACGTGAAGTCGATGCACGCCTACGCGATCCAGCCGAGCGCCGGGCTGGTCAAGCTCGACGCGATGGAGAACCCCTTCCGCCTTCCGGAAGCGCTGCAGCGCGAGCTGGGGCGAAGGCTTGGCCGCGTCGCGATCAACCGCTACCCGACGGGCTGCGTCGGCGACGTCGTCGCGGCGCTGTCGGCGCACGTGAAGCTGCCGCCCGGCTGCAAGCTGATGCTCGGCAACGGCTCCGACGAGCTCATCTCGCTGCTCGCGCTCGCCTGCGACCTGCCTGGGGCCACGCTGCTCGCGCCGCTTCCCGGATTCGTCATGTACGAGATGTCGGCGAAGCTGCAGGGCCTGCGCTTTGCCGGCGTGCCGCTCACGCCGCGCTTCGAGCTCGACGAGCCGGCGATGCTCGCCGCGATCGAAAGGCACCGGCCGGCGCTCACGTACATCGCCTACCCGAACAACCCGACCGCCAACCTCTACGACGAGGGCGCGGTCGAGCGCATCGTCGCCGCAGTCGGCGCGCAGCGCGGACTTGTCGTCTTCGACGAGGCCTACCAGCCGTTCTCGTCGCGGACGTGGATGGATCGCGTCGGCACGCTGCCGCACGTGCTCGTGATGCGCACGCTCAGCAAGTTCGGCCTCGCCGGCGTCCGCCTCGGCTACCTGGCCGGCCCGGCGCCCCTCATCGACGAGATCGACAAGGTCCGCCCGCCCTACAACATCAGCGCCCTGAACGCCGAGGCGACGCTGTTCGCCCTGGCGCACGCCGACGAGTACGCGCGCCAGGCGCAGCTGCTGCGCGGCGAGCGCGAGCGGCTGCAGGCGGCGTTGCGGGAGATGCCGGGCGTCGAGCCGTTCCCCAGCGAAGCGAACATGATCCTCGTGCGGGTCGGCGACGGCGCCGCTGTGTTCGACGGCATGAAGCGGCGCGGCGTCCTCGTGAAGAACGTCGCCGGGTTGCACCCGCTGCTCGCGAACTGCCTGCGCCTGACTGTCGGCACTCCGGAGGAAAATGCGCTCATGATCGATGCCTTGCGCGCCAGCCTGCCATGAACGCACCGATCGCTTCGCCTTCCGCGCCACGTCGTGCCACGGTGCAGCGCGACACCAAGGAAACGAAGATCCGCGTCAGCGTCGACCTCGACGGTACGGGAGCGGCGAAGCTCTCCACCGGCATCGGCTTCTTCGACCACATGCTCGAGCAGATCGCCAGGCACGGCCTCGTCGACCTCGAGATCGAGGCCCTGGGCGACCTGCACGTCGACGGCCACCACACGGTCGAAGACGTCGGCATCACCTTCGGCCAGGCAGTCGGCAAGGCGCTCGGCGACAAGCGCGGCCTGGTCCGCTACGGCCACGCGTACGTTCCGCTCGACGAAGCGCTGTCGCGCGTCGTCGTCGACTTCTCGGGCCGGCCCGGGCTCGTCATGAACGTTCCGTTCAAGTCGGGAATGATCGGCGGCTTCGACGCGCAGCTGGCGCACGAGTTCTTCCAGGGCTTCGCGAACCACGCACTCGTCACGCTGCACATCGACAATCTGCGCGGCGAAAACGCCCACCACCAGTGCGAGACCGTGTTCAAGGCGTTCGCCCGGGCGCTGCGCATGGCGGTGGCGATCGACCCACGCGCCGGCGACATCGTGCCGTCGACCAAGGGCACGCTCTAGGACGACGCATGCGCATCGTCGCCGTCGTCGACTACGGCATGGGCAACCTGCGCTCGGTGTCGCAGGCGGTCGCGCACGTCGCGCGCGAGGCGGGCGACATCAAGGTGATCGTCACCGCGAATCCCGAAGAAGTCTTCACCGCCGAGCGGATCGTCCTGCCCGGCCAGGGGGCGATGCCCGACTGCATGCGCGAGCTTTGCGATTCGGGCTTGCAGGAGGCGGTGCTCGACGCCGCGAGGACGAAGCCGCTGATGGGCGTGTGCATCGGCATGCAGATGCTGCTCGACCGAAGCGAGGAGGGCGCCGAAGGCCAGGGCACGCCCGGCCTGGCGCTGATCGCTGGCGAGGTCGTGCGTTTTCGCCTCGGCGGGCAGACCCAGCCCGACGGCAGCCGTTACAAGGTGCCGCAGATGGGCTGGAACGAGGTCATCCAGGCGGCGCCGCATCCGATCTGGCGCGGAGTTCCCGACGCCGCCTACTTCTACTTCGTGCACAGCTATTACGCCCGGCCGTCCGACGCGCGCCACAGTGTGGGGGTGACGGACTACGGCGGGCGCTTTACCTCGGCGCTGGCGCGCGATAATATTTTCGCGACCCAGTTCCACCCCGAAAAGAGCGCCGAGTTCGGGCTGGCCCTGTACCGCAACTTCCTGCACTGGAACCCTTGACGCCTCTTTCGGAACGCGCTGCTGCCTATGCTCGCGTTCCGCTTCCGTCGCGCTGACCCCCGTTCCACTCGGCCATGCTGCTGATCCCCGCGATCGACCTGAAAGACGGCCGCTGCGTTCGCCTGAAGCAAGGCGACATGAACGAGTCGACGATCTTCAGCGAGAACCCGGCGGCGATGGCGCGGCGCTGGGTCGATGCCGGAGCGCGCCGCCTGCACCTGGTCGACCTGAACGGCGCCTTCGCCGGCAAGCCGGTCAACGAGGGCGCGGTGAAAGCGATCCTCGCCGAAGTCGGCGACGAGATCCCGGTGCAGCTCGGCGGCGGCATCCGCGACCTCGACACGATCGAACGCTATCTCGACGACGGCCTGAGCTTCATCATCATCGGCACGGCTGCGGTGAAGAACCCGGGCTTCATGCGCGACGCGTGCAGCGCCTTCGGCGGCCACATCATCGTCGGCCTCGACGCGAAGGACGGCAAGGTCGCGACCGACGGCTGGAGCAAGCTCACCGGGCACGAGGTCGTCGACCTGGCGAAGAAGTTCGAGGACTACGGGGTCGAGGGAATCATCTACACCGACATCGGCCGCGACGGGATGCTCACCGGCGTCAACATCGAGGCCACCGTCAAGCTGGCGCAGCAGCTCACGATGCCCGTGTTCGCTTCGGGCGGGCTGTCGTCGATGCAGGACATCGAGCGCCTCTGCGCGGTCGAGGAGATGGGCATCGAGGGCGTGATCTGCGGCCGCGCGATCTACAGCGGCGACCTTGACTTCGCCGCGGCGCAGGCGCGCGCCGACGAGCTGGCCAGCGCCTGATCCGGGGCACGCGCCGGCTCCGCCGCGCGCATCGCCGACACTGGGCACATGCTGGCCAAACGCATCATTCCCTGCCTCGACGTGACCGCCGGGCGCGTCGTCAAGGGCGTCAACTTCGTCGCCCTGCGCGACGCCGGCGATCCGGTCGAGATCGCCGCGCGCTACAACGAGCAGGGCGCCGACGAGCTGACCTTCCTGGACATCACGGCGACCAGCGACGGCCGCGACCTGATGCTGCCGATCATCGAGGCGGTCGCCTCGCGCGTCTTCATTCCGCTCACCGTCGGCGGCGGCGTTCGCACGGTCGCCGACGTGCGCCGGCTCCTCAACGCCGGCGCCGACAAGGTGAGCTTCAACTCGGCGGCGGTCGCCGATCCGCAGGTGATCCGCGACGCTTCTGCCAAGTACGGCGCCCAGTGCATCGTCGTCGCGATCGACGCCAAGCGGCGTGCCGGCGGTGCGGCGGGCTGGGACGTGTACACCCACGGCGGCCGGCGCAACACCGGGCTCGACGCGGTGCAGTGGGCGGTGCGCATGGCGGCCGACGGCGCCGGCGAGATCCTGCTGACGAGCATGGACCGCGACGGCACGCGCATCGGCTTCGACCTCGAGCTGACGCGCGCCGTCGCCGACGCGGTCAGCGTTCCGGTCATCGCCTCCGGCGGCGTCGGCGCACTCGAGCATCTCTCGGAAGGCATCCGCATCGGCGGCGCCGACGCGGTGCTCGCCGCGAGCATCTTCCACTACGGCGAGTTCTCGGTCCGCGAGGCCAAGCTGCGCCTGGCACGCGACGGCATCGCCGTGCGCCTGTGAGGCCGCCGCGCCCGCGCGCCGGCGCCGCCGCACGGGCGCAGCGCAGGGCGCTGCCGCACGAAATCCGCATCATCGGTGGCGTCTGGAAGCGCAGCAAGCTGCCGGTCGCCGATCGGCCCGGCCTGCGGCCGACGCCCGATCGCGTCCGCGAGACGCTCTTCAACTGGCTCGGCCAGACGCTGGCCGGCTGGCGCTGCCTCGACGCGTTCGCCGGCAGCGGCGCGCTGGGCTTCGAAGCCGCTTCGCGCGGTGCGGCGGAAGTGGTGCTGCTCGAGCGCGACCCGGCGATCGTCGCCAGCCTGGCCGAGACGCGGCTGCGCCTGCAGGCCGACGCCGTTCGCGTCGAGCGCGCCGACGCCCTGCAATGGATGGCGCGCGCCGCGCCGGGGGCGTTCGATCTCGTCTTTCTCGATCCTCCTTTCGACACCGGGCTGGCCTTGCCGGCGCTGGCGGCGGCGAGCCGCGTCGTCGCGCCCGGCGGCTTCGTTTACGTCGAGGCGCCCGAGCCGGTCGATCCGACGGGCGCACAGGCGATGGGCCTCGACGCCTGGCGCGCCGCACGCGCAGGCGCCGTGCATTTCCACCTCTTTCGCCGCGCCGCGGCGAACTGAGCGGGCGCGGCTACACTGCCCGCGAATCGGCCGGCTCAGGCCCTGGGAGAAGGCATGACTTCGGTGACCCGACTGACCGCCGTGTATCCCGGCACCTTCGATCCGATGACGCTTGGCCACGAGGACCTGATGCGCCGAGCGAGCCGCCTCTTCGAGCGGCTGATCGTCGCCGTCGCCGCCGGCCATCACAAGCGCACGATGTTCTCCATCGCCGAGCGGCTGCAGATCGCGGTCGAGCTGTCCGCGAAGTACCCGAACGTCGAAGTGATGGCGTTTCGCGGGCTGCTGTGCGACTTCGTCGTCGAGAACGGCGGCAAGGTCGTCGTTCGCGGCCTGCGTGCCGTCAGCGACTTCGAGTACGAATTCCAGATGGCTGGAATGAACCGCCAGCTGATGCCCGACGTCGAGACCTTGTTCATGACGCCGAGCGACCAGTTCCAGTTCGTTTCCGGCACCTTCGTCCGCGAGATTGCCAGCCTCGCCGGGGATGTCTCCAAATTCGTGTCACCCTTGGTTCTCGAGCGCCTGCGGCAACGGGTCAAGCGGGCCGAGCCCTGATCGGGGAAAACGAAAGGACGACGTGGCACTGCTGATCTTCGGAGTCGCCGGCAACCGGGAGAGCGCATGGCTCTGCTGATCACCGACGAGTGCATCAATTGCGACGTCTGCGAGCCCGAGTGCCCGAACCAGGCGATCTCGATGGGGCCGGAGATCTACGTTATCGACCCGAAGCGATGCACCGAATGCGTCGGCCACTTCGACGTGCCGCAGTGCGTGCAGGTGTGCCCGGTCGCCTGCATTCCGAAGGATCCGGCCCACGCGGAATCGAGCGAAACGCTCTGGGCCAAGTACCGGCGCCTGCAGGCCGAGGCGACCGCCGGGACGTGACTACGCGGTCGTCGGCGCGGCCGGCTAGCGGGTGGCTGGGGCTGCCTTCGGGACGCGGGCGAGAAAGTCCTCGTCGCCGTCGGCAGCGACCGGTTTCTTCTTCGTCTGGGCCTTTTTCTTCTTTTTCGCCGGCGCCGACGCCGCCGATGCCGGCGCTTTCCCCGGGCCGAGGCTGGCCCCGCCCGACGGATGCAGCGCCGCTGCGTCGGCGCGCCGCTCGCGCGCCATCGCGTCGGCGAGCCTGCGCTCCTGGCTCGCCACGCGGCGCGCCTCGGCGCGCTGCGCATCGGTGACGCGGCTTTCGGCGTTGACGACCTTGCCGCCGGCGCAGGGAACGCGCGTGTATTCGTTGCCGCAGCGATAGATCGTCTGCGCCGCCGCGCCGGCGCCGAGAAGGCACGCGGCGAGGGCGAGCACGACGCGACAAGGCGCCTTCATGGCGGAGTCTCTTTCGCGAGATGCGGCGCTGCGCCGACCGCTTCCTTGTCCGGCTTGTCGGCCTTGTCGACCTTCGGCGTCTCGACCTTGGGCCTCGGCGGCCGGGCGTTGATCTTCATCATCGCCCGCTCCATGTCGCCGGCGAGGAGCAGGTCGATCCCCGAGAGCGATTGCTCGATGCTCTTCTCGATCTCGACGCGATGCTCGGCCGAGGGCTTCTGCAGCACGTAGTTCACGACCTCGGCTTTCACCCCGGGATGACCGATGCCGATGCGCAGGCGCCAGTACTCGGCGCTGCCGAGTTGCGCATGGATGTCCTTCAAGCCGTTGTGGCCGGCGGGCGAGCCACCCTGCTTCAGCTTCGCGTGCCCGGGCATCAGATCGAGCTCGTCGTGGGCGACGAGGATCTCCTCCGGCGCGATCTTGAAGAAGCGCGCCAGCGCCGCCACCGACTTGCCAGAGACGTTCATGAAGGTCGTCGGCTCGAGCACCCAGAGCGGTCGCCCGCCGACAGAGACCCGCGCGGTGCGGCCGAAGTAGGCGCGCTCGGGCGCGAGCGAGACCTTCAGGCGATCGGCGAGAGCTTCGACGAACCAGAAGCCCGCGTTGTGCCGCGTCGCCGCGTATCCGGTGCCGGGATTGCCGAGGCCGACGATCAATCGAATCATGGTGCGCGATTATCGAGGCGCGCAGCAAAGAAAAAGCCCCGCCGAAGCGGGGCCTGGATCCGCCCCTTGGGGCGGGGCTCACTTCTTGTTCTGCTTCTCGCTCTTCTTCGGCTTGACCTTCTCGGCCGGCGGCGGCGCGGCGACGACGACCGGAGCGACGGCGGCGGGCGCTTCTTCTTCCTCGGCGGCCTGGACGTTGGCCGAGACGATCACCGGATTGGGCTTGCCATGCGTGACGACCTTGATGCCGGCACCGAGCTGGACGTCGCTGACGCGCAGCGACTGACCCTTCGTCAGCTCGCCGAGGTCGACCGTGATGAATTCCGGCAGCTGCGATGCCAGGCACTGGATGCTCACGTCGTTGACGATGTGGTTGACGACGCAGCCGTCGGTCTTCACCGCCGGCGAGTTCTCCTCGTTGACGAAGTGCAGCGGCACCTTCTTCGTGATCTTGGTCGTCGCGTCGACGCGCTGGAAGTCGATGTGCAGCACGATCGGCTTGAACGGATGCATCTGGTAGTCGCGCAGCAGCACCTGTTCGGTCTTGCCGGCGAGCTCCATGTCGAGCAGCGAGGAATGGAACGCCTCCTTCTTCAGGGCGAAGAAGAGCGCGTTGTGATCGAGCTCGATCATGGCCGGCTGGCCCGCCCCATAGACGATTCCCGGTACCTTTTGCGCATTGCGCAGGCGGCGGCTCGCTCCGGTCCCCTGCAGCGTGCGCTCGAAAGCTGTGAATTTCATGATGACTCCAAACGTGATGAAGGCCCGCGACCAGGCTCTTCGAAACCAACAGGACAGCGGGCTCCTTGCGGAGCCCTTCTCGGTGACGGGGCTTCGCCCCGCTTTCTTTCGCTCTAAAAGTTACTGTTTTGCTCGGCGAACAAGCTGGTGACCGACTCGCCGTCGGAAATGCGGCGGATCGTCTCGGCGAACAGGAACGCGACCGAGAGTTGCCGCACCTTGCTGCAGCGCTTGCCTTCCTCGCCGAGCGGGATCGTGTCGGTGACGACGACCTCGTCGAGCTTGGAGGCGCGGATCCGCTCGATCGCCGGCCCCGAGAAGACGGCGTGCGTGCAGTACGCATAGACCTTCTTCGCGCCGCGCTCTTTCAGCACGTCCGCAGCCTTCACGAGCGTGCCGGCGGTGTCGATCATGTCGTCCATGATCACGCAGTTGCGGCCCTCGGTCTCGCCGATGACGTGCATCACTTCCGAGACGTTGGCCTTGGGCCGGCGCTTGTCGATGATGGCGAGGTCGCAGCCGGCCTGCTTGGCCAGGGCGCGCGCGCGGACGACGCCGCCGACGTCCGGCGAGATGACGACGAGGTCGTCGTAGCGCTTGCTCTGCAGGTCCGACAGCAGCACCGGCGAGGCGTAGATGTTGTCGACCGGGATGTTGAAGAAGCCCTGGATCTGGTCGGCGTGCAGGTCCATCGTCAGGAGCCGTTCGACGCCGACCGCTTCGAGCATGTTGGCGACGACCTTGGCGCTGATCGGCACGCGCGTCGAGCGCGGCCGGCGGTCCTGCCGCGCGTAGCCGAAGTACGGGATCACCGCCGTCACCCTGCGCGCCGACGCGCGCTTCAGCGCGTCGACCATGATGCAGAGCTCCATCAGGTTCTCGTTCGTCGGCGAGCACGTCGGCTGGACGACGAAGATGTCGCGGGCGCGAACGTTCTGCTCGATCTCGACGTCGACCTCGCCGTCCGAGAAGCGCGCGACCTTCGCCTTGCCGAGACCGATCGACAGGTGCGTCGCGATCTCCTGCGCCAGGGCGGGATTCGCGTTGCCCGTGAACAGGACGGTGTTGAACAGCACGGCGGCTCTCGTTGCGCTAGCAGATTTGGCAGGGGAGGAAGGACTCGAACCCTCGCATGTCGGAATCAAAATCCGATGCCTTGACCAACTTGGCGACTCCCCTACACCGGTTCACGGCTTGCGCCGTGCACCTCGACCTTCCCGCCGGGCCCAGCCGCTCAGAGGATGGCGCTCCAGCGAGCGACACATCCGGCTCGACCAGCCCGATGGCCAATCGCTCGTCATCTCCACCGACGGCGCCGAGCCTGCCTTCGCCGACCCTGCGCGTGCGTAGACCGCGCTTCCCGATCCCGTCATGCGGCTGTTGCCGAATGCGGCGAAAAGCGCGGCCGCCGCACGTGCGACGTCGGGGCAAAGCTCTTCGGCGGTGGCCTGGAGATCGTTGCGCCCGAAGCCTTCGGCGAGTTCCGGCCCGGAATCCTTCGGCGTCGCGACCCCTTTCGACGGGCGGCGCTCGGCCTCGGAAAAACCCGAAATTCTAGCAGCAGCGCTGCCGGCGAAGACCTGCCGGGTCTCGAGGCTCGCCGCTGGCTTGACGACCGCGTACCACGCCGGGCCCAGCGTCACGGGGTCCAGACGCTCGCCAATACCGCCGATTCGCGCCGGCGTGCCGGCGAGGAAGAACGGCACGTCCGCGCCCAGCGCCAGGCCGAGAGGCAATAGCCGCTCGAGCGGCCAGTCGAGCCCCCAGAGACGATTGAGGGCGAGCAGCGTCGACGCGGCGTCGGAGCTGCCGCCGCCGAGCCCGGCCCCCGAGGGAACGCGCTTGGTGATCGCGATGTCGGCGCCGAGCGGTGTCGCCGCCGCCTGCTGCAGGGCCCGGGCGGCGCGCAGGCACAGGTCGTCGGCGGGAAGGGCGGGGCCCAGATCGTGGCGGGCAAGCCGGCCGTCGCCCCGGCGCTCGAAATGCAGCGTGTCGCACCAGTCGATCGGCACCATCAGCGAGTCGATCAGGTGATAGCCGTCGTCGCGGCGCCCGACCACGTGCAGGAACAGGTTCAGCTTGGCCGG
>DATMGW010000508.1:0-2734 GCA_035555295.1 Caldimonas sp. | reverse complement strand
CTGGGCAGTTCGCCGGAGCAGCGGCACCCATCGGCGCGAGAATGGGCCGGCCCGAAGCGGGCCGCGAGGAGCCGGAGATGAGCTGGTTCGAAGGATTCGAAGGCAGCTTGCACGCCGCCGGCGAGGTCGAGCTGTTTGCCCGCACCGGCGGCGATCCGGCCAAGCCGCCGCTGCTGCTCCTGCACGGCTATCCGCAGACGCACGTCATGTGGCATCGCGTCGCGCGACGCCTCGCCGCCGACTTCTCGCTCGTCATCCCCGACCTGCGCGGCTACGGCGATTCGACCAAGCCCGGCCCGGCGGCGACGCCCGAGGCCGACCACGCGCTGCACAGCAAGCGGGCGATGGCCGCCGACATGGCGGCGTTGATGCGCGGTCTCGGCCACGAGCGCTTTGCCGTCGCCGGACACGATCGCGGCGGCCGTGTTGCGCATCGCCTGGCGCTCGATCACCCCGACCGGGTCGAGCGTCTTGCGGTCATCGACATCGTGCCGACGCTCGACATGTACGACATGACCGAGATGCGCTTCGCAAGCTACTACTACCACTGGTTCTTCCTGATCCAGCCGCAGCCCTTGCCTGAACGGATGATCGGCGGCGATCCGTCGTTCTTCCTGCGCTGGTGCCTGGGCGGCTTCGGCGCGAAATCGCTGGCGCAGATCGAGCCCGAGGCGCTGGCCGAATACGATCGGTGCTTCTGCCGCGCCGACACGATCCACGCCAGCTGCGAGGACTATCGCGCTTCGGCCGGCATCGATCTCGAGCACGACCGCGCCTCGCGCGAGGCCGGCGAGAAGATCGCATGCGACACGCTCGTGCTCTGGGGCGAGCACGGCGTCGTCGGCAAGCTGTACGCGCCGCTCGTTCTCTGGCGCGCGCAATGCGCCGGCAAGCTCGAGGGCAAGGCGATGAACGCGGCCCACTTCATCCCCGAAGAGCAACCCGACGAGACGGCACGGCGCCTGCGCGATTTCCTGCTCGCGCGATAGGCCAGAGAGTTCACGCTTTCCACGAGCTTCGGTCACGGAGCCCGGTCTACCATCGCGCCAGCCCGGAGACAGGAGCGCCCATGTTCGCGTGGATCAACCGGCTCGACCGCTATCTTCCGATCCGCTATTTCGCCTGGGCGCTGTGCGCCGTCGGCCTGGTCGCGAGCGCCTACGCCTGGGCGCGCATGGGCGTCGACCTGTGGCTCACGCTCGTCTTCCTCGCCCTGACGCTGCTCGGCCTGCGCGACACGCTGCAGACGCGCCACGCGATCCTGCGCAACTACCCGGTGATCGGCCACCTGCGCTTCCTGCTCGAATTCATCCGCCCGGAGATGCGGCAGTACTTCATCGAGAGCGATCGCGAGGCGGTGCCGTTCTCGCGCCAGCAGCGCTCGCTCGTCTACCAGCGTGCCAAGGGCGACTCGGACAAGCGGCCGTTCGGTACGCAGCTCGACGTCTCGGCGGTCGGCTACGAGTGGATCAATCATTCGCTGCAGCCGACGGTGCTCGAGACACACGACTTTCGCGTCCTCGTCGGCGAGACGCGGGCCAAGCCGTACAGCGCCAGCCTCTTCAACATCTCGGCGATGAGCTTCGGCGCGCTCTCGGCCAACGCGATCCTCGCGCTCAACGCCGGCGCCAAGCGCGGCAACTTCGCGCACGACACGGGCGAGGGCTCGATCAGCCGGCACCACCGCACGAACGGCGGCGACCTGATCTGGGAAGTCGGCTCGGGCTACTTCGGCTGCTGCAACCCGGACGGCTCGTTCTGCGAAGAGCGCTTCACCGCCAACGCGACCGATCCGCAGGTGAAGATGGTCGAGATCAAGCTGTCGCAAGGCGCCAAGCCGGGGCACGGCGGCGTCCTGCCCGGGCCGAAGGTGACGCTCGAGATCGCCGAGGCGCGCGGCGTCCGGCCGTGGGTCGATTGCGTCTCGCCGGCAACGCACGGCGCCTTCCGCACGCCGATCGAGATGATGCATTTCATCGAACGGCTGCGCACCCTCTCGGGCGGCAAGCCGACCGGATTCAAGCTGTGCATCGGCCACCCGTGGGAATGGTTCGGCATCGCCAAGGCGATGCAGGAGACCGGCATCACGCCCGACTTCATCGTGGTCGACGGCGCCGAAGGCGGCACCGGCGCGGCACCGCTCGAGTTCACCGATCACGTCGGCTCGCCGCTGCAGGAAGGGCTGCTGCTCGTGCACAACACGCTGGTCGGTCTCGACCTTCGCAAGAAGATCCGCCTCGGCTGCGCCGGCAAGGTGGTGAGCGCCTTCGACATCGCGCGCATGCTCGCGCTGGGCGCCGACTGGTGCAACGCGGCGCGCGGCTTCATGTTCGCGCTCGGCTGCCTGCAGGCGCAGACCTGCCACACGGGCAACTGCCCGACCGGCGTCGCCACCCAGGATCCGCTGCGCCAGAAAGCGATCTCGGTGCCGACGAAGTCCGAGCGCGTCTACCGCTTCCATCAGAACACGATGATGGCCTTGAAGGAGCTCGTGCAGGCGGCCGGGCTGAACGCCCCGGCGGAGATCACGGCCTCGCACATCGTGCGCCGCAACTCCGAACACGGCGTCAAGCTGCTTGCCAACCTGCTGCCTTTCGTCAAGCCCGGTGCGATCCTGGACGGCGATGTGTCGCTGCAGGTGTTCACCACCTACTGGCCGATGGCCAGGGCGACGAGCTTCACGGGAACGCCGATCGCCGCCTGAGCCTTTGCCGCGCGCCACGCAGCGCCCAGG